>JAJXWL010000192.1 GCA_021781625.1 bacterium | reverse complement strand
GAATTTGACCTAAATCGCCTTTCCACAACCGAAGACTTCCATCAGCGCCACAACTGATCCACCCCTCTTTTACGGCCGATATTCCCGCGACGGGACCTACAGAACAGGGCCAAGACTCCTCACTGGGCTTTTGAAAGTGCCCCACCCAAAACGTTCCTAGTAGACTACCAGCCGCCCATTGGTTATGGGCAAATGTTAAAGCCGTGATCGCCTCCCCTAAGGCTGTCTTTCCTTGAGAATCCCCCCAAAGCCCCCACCAGGTTAAGTTCCCTTGATCATCGCCACACAACCACCCTTGAGGAAGGGCAACCACGGTGCGAACCCAGTCTTTGGCCACCTGCCAGGAGGCAAAAAGCCGCCCATTTAAGGATGATCTCACCTCTAATTTTCCATCTTCACCACTGACGGCCAACCATTGACCATCTGCAGAAAGAGTCAAAGCCAAAACAGGAGCTGACCTTTTTAAAGCCATGGTCCACTGGATACCCCCCTG
This sequence comes from bacterium, assembly GCA_021781625.1. The sequence continues at coordinate 3,813 of JAJXWL010000192.1, read as the reverse complement.
CCAATTTTGAAAACGTAAATTGCCATCATCACAAACGGACCAAAATCCCTTTTCACCAGCCGCCAAGGCGCGAATTGTTCCGGGTAGGGAAGGAAAATTCAAGGGCGTTCCATGGACTGTAAAGGCTTTGAGGGTTCCGTCTTCAGCTCCAGCAACAACCAGAGCATCCGTGACGAGCACAGAACGGAAAATGACTCCTGGAAATCGTTGTAAAAAAAGGTTTTCTCCGGTTTGAGGGGACCAAAGAGCCACCTCACCGCGTAAGCTGACGCTAGCCAGGTATTCCCCCGAGGCAGAAAGAGAAGAGGCAGACCACCCTCCCCAGGCTCCCCCCTGTGGATTGGACGGGGTTAAAGCCACACTTGTGACGATATTCCCCAAACTGAAGACCCCACACAGCACCAAGACGCGAACACTCCGAAAAGTTTTCGTCATAAGGACTCCAGCGTGCGGTACCCATCAGCCCAATATTCTTCTCCATAATCCACAAAAAGCTGTTCACCCGCGAGAATGGGCTTCAGTGTCCGAAAAAAGGTCACAAAAAGTCCCTCCACCAGGGTGTGATCTACCACACAATTTGCCGAGAAGCTATGATTGACAAATCTCATCGCATTCCCTTCGTGGTAGGCGTCAATTTCAAATTCTGTCCCGTCGGGCAATTCATCAGGGTAATTCCAAGCATAATCAGATAAGTAGTGTCCTTTGACATCTTTGACGGGCGGTACCTCTTGTGCTCGCTTCAAAACCCCCGCATATTCGCCAACCAAAGCCCCTTCGGACAAAGAATGTTCAGCAAAGACCCCCCAACCGACCGTATCTGAAACCCATTCAAGAAAAACTGGGGCTCCTTCACCGGACTCAAGCTGTGAACCGTATTTTTGAGTTAAAAACTCCCATTCTTTTTGGTTCGCCAAGGCATAAGGTGACGTTGTCCAGTCATAGGACAACAACTCAGGGGCTTCAACCCGCGAACGTGAGCGATAAATCAGTCCTTCCTGGGCAAAAAATGAGGGGATTTGTTCAAAGGAAATTCGCAGTCCTTGTCTCAACTTCATAGTATAGGAGAATAGACCAACCCATCCCCTCTCTCAAGAGTAGTTCAACGGTCAATAATTTTTTGTATTTTTGCATGAATTTTTCAATATTTTCAGACTTTACTATTTTTATTTTCATTTTTTTCTTTCCATTTCTTCCTTTTACTTGTTTTTAACTTGACGGATTTCATTTTTTTACCAATACTCTACTTAGGATCTCAAAAATTCAGAATTCAAACTTAATATTTGAGACCACTGCTTGATAAGGAGGCTTTTCGTGGCAGACATCAAGAAGACCGGTGCAGATGCACTGATCGATGTGCTGATCCAAGAGAAAGTCGAGTATCTGTTCGGCCTGCCTGGCGGTGCGGCAATTCCGATTTACGACGCTCTTGTTGGATCTAATCTTAAACTCGTCCTGACTCGTCATGAACAAAGTGCAGTGCACATGGCTGACGGTTATGCACGAGCAACTGGCAAGGTCGGCGTAGCCCTCGTCACGTCCGGTCCAGGTGCGACCAATACGATCACAGGCTTATTTACGGCCCTGATGGATTCAGTTCCCCTTGTGGTCATTACAGGACAAGCGGTGAGCTGGTCTTTGGGCTTGGATGCCTTCCAAGAGGCGGATGTCTCTGGTCTAACCTATTCAGCGGTCAAACACTCTTACCTCGTCAAAAATGTCGAGGATTTACCTCGCATAACTCAAGAAGCCTTTTACTTGGCCCGTACTGGTCGTCCTGGTCCGGTGTTAATTGATTTGCCTAAGGATGTTTCTAGCAAATTTTTTGTACCCAATTATGATTCTCCCTTTCACTTGCCCGGGTATAAGATTCCTACGACACCCGATTCAGCTTCGCTCCAAACAGCGGCGCAAATGCTCAAGAAAGCCCGAAAACCCCTGCTCCTTTTAGGACACGGGGCCATTATTTCGGGGGCTCAAGAAGAAATTTCCCAAATCGTGGAAATGCTTCAAATTCCTGTGGTGAATACTTTGCTCGGCAAAGGGGCTTTCCCCGAAAGTCATGAACTTAATTTGGGGATGTTGGGCATGCACGGAACCGCGTATGCCAATAAGGCTGTGGTAGATGCGGACCTGATATTCTCGATTGGTTCGCGTTGGGATGACCGCATTGTCGGCAATTACGATGATTTTGCCCGTGGTGCCGTTAAAATTCACCTGGACATTGACCCGGCCGAAATCAATAAGGTTGTTAAGGTAGATTGTGCACTTTTGGGAGATGCCAAGACAGTCCTCCATGCGCTTATTCCTCACCTCGAAAAAACTGAGCTGACCCCCTGGATTCGTCAAATTAAACGCTGGAAAAAAGAATTTCCCCTGAATTACCGCAAAGAAGGGAAACTTCGGGCACAACATGTCATTGAAGAAATGTATAAGCTCTCTAAGGGGAAAGCTATTGTCACAACTGATGTGGGTCAGCACCAGATGTGGGCGGCTCAATTTTATCTGACCGATCAAAGGTTTAACTGGTTGTCCTCGGGTGGCGCCGGTACCATGGGATGGGGCTTTCCCGCAGCCATTGGGGCTCAATTGGGCAGACCCCACGAACCCGTGGTAGCTATTGTCGGGGATGGTGGCTTTCAAATGACCCTTCCCGAACTTTCGACGGCGATGATTCAGAAACTCCCCATCAAGATTCTCGTGATCAACAACCGGTACTTAGGTATGGTTCGTCAATGGCAAAATCTTTTTTATGAAGACCGCTTGTCCGGCGTAGATCTGGAAGGCAATCCTGACTTTGTGAAATTAGCACAAGCTTATGGCATGAAAGCCTTTCGCATACGCCGTTCAGCCGACGTCAAGAAAATCCTTCGTGCGGCCTTAGCCTATAATGATGGTCCTTGCTTGATCGATGCTGAAGTCGAGAAGCATGACAACGTCTTTCCGATGATACCCGCAGGAGCTTCACTCCGCGACATGCTCTTAGAGCCGCCGAAAAAGAAAATGGAAAAACCAACGGGGAGTACCTGAAATGGAAATTCAAACTCAACAAAGCCATACCATTAGCCTCTATGTGGCCAACAAACCGGGTGTGCTCAACCGAATTGCCTTAGTGTTTTCACGTCGTGGGTACAACATTGACAGCCTCGTGGTATCACCATCTACAGACCCCGATTTTTCTTATATGAATATCGTGGCCTCGGGGGACCGTGCGACTTTGGACCAAATTCTTGGTCAGTTGAATAAATTGGTTGACGTGGTCAGTGCTCGGGATTATTCGTCAGCGGACGTCATTAAACGCGAAATTGCCCTTTTCAAGGTGAACTGTCCCTTAGAAAAACGTTCTGAGGTTCTGCAAATTGCGCAAGCGTTTAAGGCCATCACAGAAGACCTCACCCCCACCACGCTTACCTTGATGATTACGGGCAAATCAGAAAAGATCAACACGCTCATGGAGATGTTGCGACCCTACGGAATTCTGGAATTAGTACGTTCCGGTAAGATTCTCATCACCCGAGGGGCTCACAAAACCTCGCAGGATTAAGCCCAGAGTTCTTCCTCAGACCTACCAGCTTGACAAGTCTTTGCTAAGCTGGTACTTTAGGATTCGCTTTTTAAAAGACATCTTTTTGTCGACTTGGACGAATAGCTCAGCTGGTTAGAGCGCCTGCCTTACACGCAGGATGTCGGGGGTTCGAATCCCTCTTCGTCCATAACCTTCAGCTTCAATTTTAATACATAAATCTTCGGTTATAGATGTTCATGGCGATACCCACTGCAATTGAGGCCGCCATTAAAGAAGAACCGCCGTAGGAC
>JAJXWL010000191.1 GCA_021781625.1 bacterium | reverse complement strand
ACAAGATCACCTCTACGCTGTTGAAAAGGAGGACGAACATGCCTGTCAAAAGCGAATGGCTAAGCAGTCGTGACCGTAGCGGTTTTCTGGCCTACCCCGAAAAAGTCAGAACACCCCTGCCGTCGGTACTGGTGATCCAAGAAGTTTGGGGTGTTGACGCCCATATTGAAGATGTAACCCGACGGATAGCCGCCTCGGGGTATGTTGCTTATGCCCCTGATCTTTTAAGTGAAAACGGCGAACGACCCGCCAAAGTTTCAAGCGCACGAATTGCCCTCGTGCAAGAGTTCCTCAATACCGCACCCCCGTCTATCTGGATGGACCCTGCGGCCCGTGAAGCGGAGCTAGAAAAACAGCCCGAGCCCCGCCGCACTCAGATTCGCGAAACCTATCAACACCTGTTTACCCTACCGGCAAAACTGCCCGCGCTGGTACCGGTGCTTCGTGACGCCTTTCGTTTTGTTCAAGAGCGCCCTGAAAGCCGAGGACAAAAATCCGGCTGTGTGGGCTTTTGCATGGGTGGAGGACTTACCGCCCTTTTAGCCTGCGAAGAGCCAGAGCTTTCGGCTGCCGCTATTTTTTACGGAAGTTCGCCGGACCCCGCGCGTGTCAAAGATATCGCCTGCCCCGTGATCGGCTTTTACGCAGGCAACGATCCGCGTATCAACGCTGGCGTTCCTGCCTTTTCTGAAGCAATGCAAACCCAGGGAAAACCGTTCGAGGTTCATACCTACGAAGGGGCCTATCACTCGTTCTTTAATGACACCGGCGGCCGTTTTGACGTCAATGCGGCCCGAGATGCCTGGGCTCGGCTTTTAACCTTTTTTGGTCACCACCTGGTGACTTAAAGCCAAGGTCGATGCCCCCCTCTGTCCTTGTCATGGCTAAACCTGTCGGTCCTCAGTGCAATTTGGCCTGCGACTACTGCTATTATCTGAAAAAGAAAGCCAGTCTCACCCCAGGGCACATGACAGACGACCTCTTGGAAAGCTACATAAAACAGCGTCTGGAGTTAACCCCAGAAGCTGCCCATTTTGAATGGCACGGCGGCGAGCCTACCTTAGCAGGACTCGACTTTTATCAGAAAGTGGTTCGCCTGCAAAAAAAACATGCTCGGCCACGCCAAACAGTGACTAATGGCTTGCAAACCAATGGCGTCAAAATTGACAAACAGTGGGCAGATTTTTTGGCTCGCGAAAGGTTTTCGGTTGGCCTAAGCTTAGATGGTCCATCCGATTGCCACAATGCTTTTCGGCGCAAAGCCAAAGGCGGCGGATCGTTTGACGACGTGGTAAACGCCTACCGCCTGTTGCGTGAACGAGACGTTTTTGTCAATGTTCTGTGTGTGCTTAACGCGCGCAACGTTACCGAGCCCGACCGTCTTTGGGCGTTTTTTTGCGACCTGGGGGTGAAGTATCTTCAATTTTTACCCTATGTTCCCTCACCGTACAAAGACACACCCTCACCCACCACAGAGCCTCTTGCCACAGGGACGCTTGCGGCAACCACTCAGGCAATTGGCGACTTTCTGTGCCGAGTCTTTGATCTGTGGCTAGACAAGGGCGTAGGAAAGATGGTGATTCAAACTTTTGACGAGGCTTTACGCCCCCTGGTTGGCGTTCCGCATGCGTTGTGTGTTCACCGACCAGAGTGCGGCGATGTGCCGGTTTTGGAACACGACGGAGGGTTTTATGCCTGTGACCATTTTGTTGACCCAGAGCACTTGTGGGGTAATCTGCATAACATCCCTTTGTCAGATTTAGCCGCCGACCCTCGGCAGGTGGCTTTTGGTCAAGCAAAAAACGCCTTACCCCCCGTTTGCCGCTCTTGCGAGGTGCTTGAGTTTTGCCATGGAGGCTGTCCGAAAGACCGTGTCGACGGGCTGAACCGTTTGTGTCCTGCGTATCAAAAATTTTTCCGCCATGTTCGTCCAGGCTTGACGGCCTTGGCGCGCCACCTTAAAAAAGGCGCCAGTTTAAGGTCCTTCTCGTTCACCCCCGATTTTTACACACCGAAGTGAATTTTGTAACGCTTCAACGCTTGAATTGTGTGAAATTCAGCGCGCTGAAGGAGCACCTATGTTACGTTCATTATTTCGTTTTGCGGTGGTAGCCGGTCTGGCCTTTGCCGCCTTTTTTTCTGCTTCTCCTGTTTCTGCCGAGTCGGCCCCTGTCCAAGTGCCTCAAGGGCTCTTGGATGTTCAAAACGCTTTTCGCAATGTGGCCAAGCACGTCTTGCCAAGCGTCGTTGAAATTCTGACCACCTCAGAGATTCAGCAATCGACGCCACAGATGCCCACGTTTCCTAACTTTCCCAATTCTCCGGAATTTCGCTACTTCTTTGGACCAAACTTTCCCAACTTTGGGGGTCCACAACAACCTCAAAAAGAAAAAGTGGAAGGCTTGGGAAGTGGCGTCATGATCAAGCGAAATGGACCGACCGTGTATGTTTTAACCAATAATCACGTGGTCCATGGGGCCAAAACGATCGAAATTACGTTAAACAATGGCCGCAAGTACAAGGGCAAAATTGTCGGCACTGACCCCCGGCGAGACCTCGCCTTGGTGTCTTTTGATGCTAAAAATGACCCCGGCATCGTCCTTGCAAAGCTGGGCAATTCTGATGATGTCGAAGTCGGGGATTGGGTGTTGGCGATAGGCAACCCCTTGGGCCTAGATTTTACAGTCACCCACGGGATCGTCAGCGCCCTGGGTCGGCATGGCGGACCCAACAATGAAGATATGGATAGCTACATTCAGACTGATGCTCCCATCAACCGGGGGAACTCGGGAGGAGCTCTTGTTAACCTAGCGGGTGAGGTTATTGGGATCAATACCTGGATCGCCACCCCCAACGGGGCCAATGTTGGTCTAGGCTTTGCTATTCCCATCAATGAAGCAAAACGCCCAATTCAAGAATTCTTAACCAATGGCAAAGTCACCTACGGCTGGCTTGGGGCCTTGGTCAGTGACCTTACACATGAAGCCGCCAAAGCTCTGGACTTGGGTACCAACAAAGGGTCGTTTATCCCCAGTGTATTTGACCAATCCCCCGCTGAAAAAGCGGGAATCCAACCTGGCGACTTTGTGACTGCCATCAACGGCAAGAAAATCACAGGAACAAATGACCTTGTCCAAACTGTGGGCAATCTCCCAGTGGGACAAAAGGCAACCTTTACCCTTATTCGTGACGGAAAAGAGCTGACAAAAATCGTGACCATCGAGGCTCGCGCCAAAGAATCTGCTGTAGCCAAGATGCGCCTTTGGCCTGGGCTGGACCTCGTTATGCTCAGTAGTGATGTACGTGATGAGTTGAACATTCCCAAAGATGAACAGGGAGTTGCCGTCGCCCACGTTGAACCCCACTCCACGGCGGACATCGCCGGGCTTAAGACCGGCGATGTTATCAACAAGGTTAACGGGCATCAGGTGAACAATCTGTTGGATTTCTACCGAAGATTTAACGCCGACCCGCACAACGTCACACTAGGCTTCCTGCGTCAAGGTGTACAACTCAGCATCGGGATGTCACGATAGGCTGGCCTAAGAAGTCTTGTTCCAAGGGCTAAGGGGTACCGAAGAGGTGCCCCGACACCCGAACGCCCATCAAGGTGCTTTGAAAATCTGGTCGGCCGGGGTCTTCTCCGGCCGCACCGGCCACCACAAACAAGGGCACCAAGTGTTCGCTGCGGGGGTGAGATTCCCTGCCCCCCGGCGCGCTGGCCCATTGAGCCAGCGTTCGTTTTCGCGCATCGGGGTCAGCCAAAGCGACGGTTTGAGCCAGCCACTGGTCAAACTCGGCCGAGGCCTGACCGGCGCGGCTTTCACCCCCCATCAGACCTCGCATGTTATGGTAGCTCATTCCCGAACCCACGATGAGAACGCCTTCTTGGCGTAGCGGTTCCAACGCCCTTCCCAGCTCAAAGTGTGTGGCCGGGTCAAGGCTTTTGATCAACGAAAGCTGGGCTACTGGTAACTTCGCCTCAGGAAACGCCACCATGAGGGGTACAAACGTCCCGTGGTCGTACCCGCGTTGAGTTTCACGTGCCGGGGTAAAACCTGCTTGTTTCAAAAGCTCCTCGGCTCGTGCCGCCACTTCGGGACTGCCAGGAGCTGGCCATTTGAGGTCGTAGGTGTGCGGTGGAAAGCCATAATAGTCATAAAGCATCCCGGGAGCTTGGCCAAAGTGCAAGGTGGGCGAAGGTTCTTCCCAGTGACCAGAAATCACCAAAAGAGCTTTGACTCGGTGCTTATACGTTGCCCCTACACCTTCCAAATAGGCGCGTAGACGACCGTGCCCTTCGGCGTCGCCAA
>JAJXWL010000190.1 GCA_021781625.1 bacterium | reverse complement strand
AGATGGCCGAGTGGCTTAAGGCATACGCTTGGAAAGCGTACGTACGTTAACCGCGTACCGGGGGTTCGAATCCCCCTCTCTCCGTTCCCTTAGCGTTGATCGTCAGGACCTGCGCAATGTACCAGTATCAAACCCCGCCAGGCCCGGAAGGGAGCAACGGTAGATACCCGGGCATGTGACGTGGTCAGCCTGACGGGAGCTAGGGGTTTTTTTTAACTTTCACTCGTGCTATACTCCACTCATTCATGGCTTACGAAGTAACCGCAACACGCAAACGACCCAAAAGTTTTCAAGAACTCACCGGTCAGGAATTTGTCGTCACCACGCTCAAAAAGTCGCTGGAATCGGGTAAGCTAGCCCAGGCGTTCTTGTTTTCTGGTTCACGCGGTGTCGGTAAAACCTCGATGGCCCGTATCTTGGCCAAATCTCTGAACTGTGTGCATGGACCGACGCCCGAGCCTTGCGGGGTTTGTTCCCAATGCCAAGAAATCGCTCGGGGAACCAGTTTGGACGTCATCGAGATTGACGGTGCCTCGAACACCTCGGTCAACGATGTCCGCGAAATCAAAGATGAAGTTTTATTTGCTCCCGCAAACTCTCCTTACAAAGTCTATATCATCGACGAAGTCCACATGCTCTCGAACTCGGCTTTCAACGCCCTGCTCAAGACCATCGAAGAGCCACCGCCGTACGTCATTTTTATCTTTGCTACAACCGAACTCCACAAAGTTCCGGCGACGATCAAAAGCCGCTGTCAGCAGTATCACTTTCGCCTCATTGACCTTGAGGTCATTAAAAGCAAGCTTGAAGAAGCCGCAGGCGATCAAAACATCACGATTGACGATGAGGCTTTGTTTTGGATTGCTAAAGAGGCTACCGGGTCGATGCGCGATGCTTACACCCTGTTTGATCAGATTGCGGCCTTTAGCGACGGGGTGATCACCCTCGAAAAGATTCGTGAAAAATTGGGGCTCGTGGGGCTCGATCAAATGAACCACATTGCCAAAGTCTTGTCTCAAGGCAAGGCGGACGAAGCCCTAATCGCCTGCGGCGAGATCTTGGGGTCGGGGGTTTCGGTCGAGCAGTTTATTATGGACCTAGCCGAGTACTTTCGGGCTCTTTTGTTCTTTTTGCAAAAGATTGACCGTGAGGCCCTTTTGGGCTTTCACCCGGATCGGTTTCCTGCAGAGGTGAAAACCGGCTTTACCGTGGCTCAAATTGAAAAAGCCATCGAATTGTTGTTGGGGCTGTATCGCTCGATCCGCTACTCGTTAAACCAACGGTTAGAGTTAGAGCTCTTGTTAAGTCGTCTTTCGCGCTTGAGTCAATATGCTGATGCTTCAGAACTCACGGCTCGACTCGACGAGGTGCGCCGTACTCTCCTCGAGCAAAAAAAAAACCCCTAGCTGAGAAGGTGGTTGAGTTTCACCCGGACTACTACAACGTCTTGGCGAAGCTGAATGAAATGGAAAACCCTAGGACATCGGAAGCGGTCCCGAGGCCCGAACTAAAACCCGAGACCGAATCCAAGCCTAGGCCCAAGCCGGTTGTCTCAAGCACCGCCGAACAATTTAGAAGAATCTTTAAAGGAGACATCATCTCATGAACCCGTTTGACCTGATTAAAAACCTTCAAAACATGCAGTCGAACATGGAACAAATGCAGTCCAAACTCAAGACCGTCACCGTGCAGGGCTCTGCCGGCGGCGATCTCGTTCGCATTGAGCTCAATGGGCAGATGGAACTGTTGACAGTTCAACTTGACCCTGCCTGCGTAGATAAAGGCGATATTCCCATGCTTCAAGATTTGATTCGTTCGGCACATGCGGATGCCATGCGTAAAGTCCGGGACAAAATCAAAGAAGAATTTGGCTCAAGCTTCCCTGGAATGAACTTACCCGGAATGTCATGAGTGTCCTTGAGGATTTAGTGGCGGACCTTTCCCGGGTGCCGGGTCTGGGCCGAAAGAGCGCCCTGCGTATGGCTTTCTACTTTTTAAAAGCTGACCCTACGTTTTTGAAGCGGCTGGGGGAGGGGATTGCCCGCCTCCGCGATGTTTTAAAGCGTTGTCCACGCTGTGGGAACTATACCGAACTCGAGCTATGCGAGCTGTGCTGCGACCCCACTCGTGACAGCCGAACCCTCTGTGTCGTCGAGCAGGTACAAGACCTCCTCAACCTTCAACGAACCGGCGAATATCGAGGTCAGTATCATGTGCTTCACGGCGTGCTTGCCCCCTTGGATGGGGTAGGCCCGTCTGAACTCGGGCTAGAGGCCTTGGTGAGGAGAATCTCTGCCGAGGGGATTGAAGAGGTCATTTTAGCCACCAACCCGACCTTAGAAGGCGATACCACGGCCTTGTACATCCGACGCTTGCTGGGTCCGCAGGTTAAGGTCACCCGTTTGGCCTCGGGGTTACCTGTGGGGAGCGACCTGGAATATGCCGATCGGCTGACGATTGCCCGTTCCTTGCAGGGCCGAGTTGCGATGGAGAGTTCCACGTAATTTTTATACGTTTACTTTACAAACCTTTGACCGCGGTATAGTGTTCAATTATTGAACACCACCTTCGCTCCAGGTTCAGACCAGTCTGTTTCGGCGTCGGTTTGTCCGCGAAGTGCCGTTCGTGTCAAAAAAGTTTCCCATTCGGGAAGGTCCTGTCATGCCTACACAAGAGTCCGATAAAACTATCAGTTTGCTAGAAATCCTCAAAACCCATCCAGATTCCGGTCAACGGGATATGGCAGACGCCCTTGGTCTGTCGCTTGGGATGACCAACCTCCTTTTGAAAGACCTCACGTCGCGAGGTTGGATGCTGATGCGTAAATTGACAGCGAATAAAGTTCAGTACGTGCTTACACCCGACGGTTTAAAGGAACTTTCACGACGCAGTTACCGATTTTTAAAGAAATCCATACGCCATGTCGCCGATGTGCGGACTCAGCTGGAGGGCTTGATTGCTCAGGTTCAGTCCAGTGGAGCTAAAGGCTTGTGGTTGGCTGGAAAAAGCGGTGTCGATTTTGTGCTGGAAAGCTTGTGCCGTCAGCATGAATTGGCGTTCCAGGCCTCAACTTCAACCCCCCAAGACCCTGAGTGGTTCGTGGTGTACGGGGAAGAAGAAACCGCACTCCCCAATGTTTTGGAATACTTACAAGCGGCGGCTGTTTTATGAAAACTCACCAGTGCGCTCAATATCTGCTGCGGTTAGACGACGCCAACCCCTGGATGAAGCGTGCTTCCTGGGACCGGGTCGAGGCCTTATGCGACCAATACAGCGTCAAGCCTCTCGTGGCGATCGTTCCCCATTGCGAAGATCCTGCTTTGCGCTTGGAAGACGAGGATGAGGAGTTTTGGGAGAAGGCCCGCCGGTGGCAAGCCAAAGGTTGGACGATTGCTTTGCACGGGTATAATCACGTGCTGTCCGGCACGGGCCGCGGAGTGGTTCCTTTAAATCACCGCACCGAGTTTGCCGGGCAAAGTGAAGCTCAACAACGCTTAAAACTGAGGGAAGGGGTGCAGGCTCTCCGTGAGAACGGCTTAGAGCCTACCGCTTGGATCGCTCCCGCCCACACCTTTGACCGCGTTACCGTTCGACTTTTACAAGAGGAAACCGAGATTCGGATCATTAGCGACGGGTTAGCCCGTCAGGCCTTTACTCGGTGGGGTATGACTTGGCTGCCTCAACAGTTGTGGAAGCCCCGGTCGTGCCCGGCTGGTTTGTGGACCATTTGTCTCCACCCCGCTTCTGACCCAGAGACGATTTGGGAACGGTTAGAAAATTTTTTAAAAACAACTCCTATTCTGACTGTCAGCGAGGCTCTTCCCCAGGCTCGACCTTGGGGACTTTCTGATGCGGTCTTCGCCTGGAGTTTTCTGGCGGTACGCCGGTTCAAAGCTTGGCGAAAGCCCCGAGGTAAGGTAGCGGTTTGATCGAAAATATCCGACATAAAGCGGGTTTAACATACCGTCAGACGTGGTTCGCCCGTCGCCCTACGGGGTCATCCTGGGGTCTAGCGATTCATCGGCAGTACCTTGGGGAACCTCTAAAATTCCCGTGGGTGGCGGAAGAGTTTTATACCCTTCTCATCGACCTCCAACAGGACGAAGACGCTCTCTTGGCGGCGATGAGCAAAAATATGCGTGCTCAGTTGCGCAAGGCCGAAGCTGGTCTGACCCTGGAGATAGAAACCAAGCCTCAAGACTTTTTGACCTTTTATAATGCCTTTGCGCGGGGCAAGGGTTTAGAGGAACTTTCGGAACGAGATTTAGACCGGCCAGACGGTACCTTGGCCCTGTACCGGGTCAGCTTGGACGGTAAGGTTTT
>JAJXWL010000189.1 GCA_021781625.1 bacterium | reverse complement strand
AACCGAAGATTTACTCGAGGGTCTTCGCTCGGGTCAAATTGGTAGCGCGGGGCTGGACGTCTACGAAGAAGAAACAGACTACTTTTTTGAAGATTATTCGAACCTCATCGTCAAAGATGACGTTTTGGCCCGTCTTTTGACCTTTCCGAATGTGCTCTTAACCAGCCATCAGGCCTTCTTTACCGAAGAAGCTCTGGCCAACATCGCCCAAACCACGTTAAACAACGTGCGAGAGTTTTTTAATGGTGAAAATTTGACCAATGAGGTTTTGCCCCCTCAAAAGCAGGTTAAGGCGTAACTGTCCAGAAAGCTTCTAAGATCATGCCACCGCCCAAACATTCTGTTCCGGCATACAGGACACAGAACTGGCCAGGAGCTAAACCCCGGTCAGGACGGGCGAGGTGGATATGAAGGCGAGGTTCCCCTAAAGGGCTCTGACCCCACTGAATCGTGCAAGGAATGAGGTCGGGGCCATGGCGCAGTTTACACACCAAGGCTTCGTCCTCTCGCGGGGGCCGTGAAATCCAAGTCAATTGACCGCATACGAACGAGGTTTTTCCTTGTTCCTCTCGGTGCTCTTGGTGCGAAACGTAGATCACATTGGCGTCGATGTCCTTGGCCACGACAAACCAGGGTCCGTTTCCCAGCCCTAGGCCTTGCCTTTGGCCAATGGTATGAAACCAAAAGCCCTTGTGTTCTCCGAGTTTTTTTCCGGTCTCTCGTTCCAGAATGAGGCCGGGTCTTTCCCCAAGATAGTACTTCACAAAGTCGTTGTATTTAATTTTTCCTAAAAAACAAATGCCTTGACTGTCCTTGCGGTCTTTGTTGGCAAGGTTCCAATCTTGGGCCATCTGACGGACTTGAGCTTTGTGCAAAGCCCCTATGGGAAACAGAATTTTGGCGACCTGAGCCTGGGTCAAATGGGACAAGAAATAGGATTGGTCCTTGACGGGATCCGGAGACCGCCACAACTTCGCCACCCCTTCTTCAAACCCCGAGAGGGCATAATGACCACTGGCTACTTTATCGAAAGAATCTTCTACCTTATCAAAAAACGCCCCAAACTTGACCCGAAGGTTGCAAAAAATATCTGGGGAAGGGGTGTGGCCCGCTTTGAGTTCCTCAATCGCGTAAGAAACCACCCGTTCGTAATATTCCGTTTGTAAAGGGATAACTTTGAGAGGAACTCCGGCCTGATCACAAACCGCCCGGGCATACGCAAGGTCTTCTTCCCAGGGACAATCCCCGAGGTACGAAAGTTCATCCTCTAACCAGATCTTTAAATAATACGCGGTTAGCTGGTGACCGCCTTGTTCTTTGAGACGAAACAACGCCGCTGAACTGTCCACCCCCCCTGAAAGGAGCACTGCCGTTTTCATGAATTTCCTTGCTCCAGGTATACTGGAATTTCCGCTTTTCGGCAACGGTTTGCCTTGGCCGGTAAGCTTCCAGTATACTAAGGATATGAATTTTGTACCCGTAGGTTTATCCGACCTTTCCGTCTTTGCTCCTGAAGCCCGGCTTTCGATCGCGACCTTAACCGTAAAGCGGATTCAAGAGAATCCTGACCTGCAAAAGCACTTGGATCGAGCAGTCCACACCACAGGTCAGCAGACGATGCGCTTTCCTGAGTTATGGGAAGACACCATTACGCTGGGTGCCGAAGCCTTGCGGACTTTACTTTCGCGAAAATCGGAACTTCAACGTTCTGGCCTTCGCTATTTAACCTTGGGTACAGAAACCTCGGTAGATATGAGCAAAGCCGGTTCCAGCTATCTTCAAGGTCTGATGGCAAAAACCTCCACCCCCCTTCCCCTCCATCTTGCCAGCTTTCAAGTCCAGCAGGCCTGTGCGGGAGGGTCCTTGGCAGCTCTGACTCTGGCCGGTTCTCTCAAAGCCTTTGGTCGTCCAGGGGACGCCGCCGCCGTGATCACCTCCGATATTGCCCGCTACCCGGCCCCCTCGACCGCTGAGGTGACTCAAGGGGCGGGAGCCACCGCCCTTTGGCTCGAGACGAACCCCCAACTGCTGGAATTTGACCTCGACTCGGTGGGCTTTTACAGCAAAGACGTCGATGACTTTTTTCGTCCTCTAGGAAGCACCACCGCCAAGGTGCGCGGGGGGTTCTCGCTGGCCTGCTATCATGAGGCCTTTCTGGAAGCATTTGCTGATCACTGCCAACGCGCCGGGGTTTCACCTCAAGAAGAACTCAACAGTATCGACGCCTTCTGCCTCCACGTTCCTTATGCCCAAATGCCCGTGGGAGCCCTTGAAAAGCTCTTTAACCTTCACACCCCGCTTTCTAGTGAACGCATTCATGCCCATCTCTCCGAGCGTGGCTTTTTTGAATCTTTAGTTCCTGCAGCCCAATTGGGTAATCTTTACACCGGAAGCCTGTGGCTTTCGCTGGCTTGGTCTTTGCGTGAGCGAGCCGCGGCGTGGGGGTCTCAGCTGGTTGGAAAAAAATACCTTTTGGCCAGCTACGGCTCGGGCAACACCATGGCCGTTTGGACGGCCAGAGTTGCCGCAGGGGCTCAGGCGGTGATCGATTCCTGGGATTTAGCCCACCTGATGACGCCAGCTCCTGAAGCCCCCTGGGAACGGTACTTGGCTTGGTTGAATACCGAGAAAACCCCAGAAACCTACAGTTCACTGTTTGACCCCGCTCAAATTCCTTCTGGTCGCTTTTACTTGCGAGGAATACGAGCCGACGGCTACCGAGAGTACCATGTCTCCTGAGGCTGAACTCTCTGGCCGCAAGGCCGCACACCTCGAAATCTGTACCGACGAGTCTATTCCCCTCGAAACCGGGGAAAGTTGGTTTGACCAAATCCGTTTTGAACATCGCTCCTTACCCGAGTTGAACTGGAACGAGCTAGACACCCAAACGGTCTTTTTAGGGCGTTCCATTCGCTTACCATTGTTTATCTCGAGTATGACGGGGGGCTCCGACGAGGGGTACCGTCTCAACAAAGAGCTAGCCCGTGCCGCACAAGAAGCGAAAATCCCCGTTGGCATGGGGTCGATCCGGATTTTGTTTCGCAAACCCGAAGTCTTTGAACATTTCCGACTTCGCGACCTCGCCCCAGATGTCCCCATTTGGGCCAACATCGGGGCCCAACAGCTGGTGGCCGAAGCCGAGAAAGATCGGTTTCGAGCCTTGCAAGAACTGACCAAGCGTCTAGAAGTGGATGC
Source organism: bacterium (assembly GCA_021781625.1). The sequence goes on along the minus strand of JAJXWL010000189.1, from coordinate 1,131 downwards.
CATGGCCGTGCACCTCAACCCGGGGCAAGAACTTTTTCAAGACAACGGAGATCGAGATTTTCGCGGTTTGAAACAGGCCCTTAAACGCTACATCGCCGAGGCCGGCCTACCAGTCATCGTCAAAGAAACCGGCTTTGGGATTGCCCCCCAGGAAGCCAAAGAACTCTGGCAAGCCGGAGCCACCTATATCGATACCGCAGGTACGGGAGGCACCAACTGGCTAGCGGTAGAGGCCTGGCGCAGTTCCCCCGAAACTCGACAAGCGGCTCAAGCTTTTGACAGCTGGGGGTGGCCGACAGCCCTTTTAACCGCTCTTTTAGGCCGCCGGCGTCCCACACCTTTATTAGCTTCGGGGGGGCTTCGCTCCGGTTTAGACTTGGCAAAAGCCCTCGCCTGGGGAGCCTTGGCTGGAGGCATGGCCTTACCTTTTATTCGAGCGGCACAAAATCAAGGACGCGAGGGCGTTCTGGCCGTCATTGAAGAGGTTCAAAAGGCCCTTTTGACGGCCATGCTGTTGAGTGGGGCCCCGAATCTTGCGGAACTCAGTAAACTTCCCCTTGAAGTCACACCCCGTTTTGCGGCGGCCCTTAAACGGCATGGTTATCGGCCTAAGGGGGTAAGCTAATGGAAGCCCCGCGCTCTCGACTGCCCCGAGACTTTCGCAAACGCCCCCTTTCCGAGAGGATAAGCTTTCTCAAAGAACTTTTAGGCCGTTGGGAAGCCCCTCCCGTCGAGCTGTCGGACTCCATGGTCGAGACCAGTGTCGGCTGGTTTGAAGTCCCCTTGGGTCTTGTCGTCGGCCTGCCCCTCGATCAAGGGAGCGTGGATGTTCCCTTAGCCGTCGAAGAACCCTCGGTGATTGCGGCGGCTACCTATGCAGCTCGCCTTTTTACCAGCGGCAAGGTCACAACGTGGTCTACCCCCTCGCTTATGACGGCTCAAATTTGGTTGGAAGCCCCCGCAGAGTTCTCTTCCATAACCCAAGACACTTTGGATTCACAGTTCGCCGCCTCTCGACAGACCTTGGTTGAGGCCGCCCGCATTCCTTTAGCCTCGATGGAAAAACGCGGGGGAGGCTTGAAAGACCTACGCTTTCGCAAGGTCCCCGGTGACCCGCCTTTGTGGCTGGTG
>JAJXWL010000188.1 GCA_021781625.1 bacterium | reverse complement strand
GACATAGGGTGAAGGTAAAAGTACCGCAAGAATCAAAATCGCCACGGCAACGACACCTCCACGAAGGAACAGCATCGTATGATTGGCTTTTTCAATTTTGTACGGGTGATCGGCTTTGGGTGGTGTCGCCAAGCCTAAGAAGCGAACCAAAATGTAGTGCAAGCTCAGCAAAGCAAAGATGATGAAGGGAACAATGGCCACGTGCAAACCGATGATATTTACTGTATTGAGGGGGTTAATCCACCATCCCAGGCCCGAACCATTAAAAAAGTCCGCGCCCTGAAGGGCTCGCCATTGCGTTGAAAAATCCCCACGAAGAGCATAACCAAACTCGGTTTCTGTGATTGCGGTCATGAACATCAAGGCCCCAATAACCCAAGTAATCTTTCGTGGTCCTCGATACCCCATCGTACAAAAGACGACAATGAGGTGAAGGAGCATAAAAATCACAAAGGCTTGGCTGGACCATAGGTGCACACTGCGAAAGAAAACCCCCACAGGGTTGGTCAGCCACCAGGTGGAACCGAAGAAAAGTTCAACAACACCGCTGATGACAAGTAGGATAAAACTCACGGCTGCTAAGAAGCCGAGAGAATAAAAAATACGATTGGCGTACTGCGGCGCCTTGTCAATCATCAAATCGGCAAACTGCGGTCCCAGTTTTTTTTCTTCTGGAAAACCCGTCTCCTCTTTCATGAAGACCTCCTTTAAGTTCGTAATGCGATGATTTTCAAGCTCTAATATTAAATTATCATTAAAGACTTAAAAAAATCGCTGAGCCTTATTTTGGTGCATTTCTTGTCGATGTCAAGAGGAACTCAGGAGATCAGCTTGGAAAGCAAACTCCAAACTACCCCCGCGAACAAGCCCAAAAGGTACAACCAACCAAAGCGTCGATTATGAACCAAGTTAAACCTGTGAAGCCACAACGGCCAACCTACCCATCCTGCGGGAGCTTCTTGCGGTCTAGGCGCCGAGCAAACTTTTACGACTTTGAAGGCCGAGGGCAAATTGAAAAAGGTTATGAAAGCCCAGGGAGTGATCTGTCCCAAAATTATTCCGACCAAGATGGCAACATAAATTCCTACAACCAAGATTTGATTTAAAACCCGAGCTGGTTTTTCCCCTAAAAGTACTGGCAAAGTACGAATTTCGTGCGTTTGATCAAATTCCGCTTGATCAATGTGCTTACCGATCAAAATCGCGGCAATGCCTAACCCATAAGGTATGCCCACCCACAAAGCAGACCAGGAAAAACTTCCCGTGAGGCAATAGTAGCCCCCTCCCACCATCAGAGGTCCCCACACTAAAAAACTAGCAAGTTCCCCTAACCCAATCGCTTTGAGACTGGTGGGGGCCGCATCGTACAAGTACAACAAGAGCCCCCCCACAACGGCTAGGGCTAAGGCAGGCCATCCTCGTTGCCACGTAAAAAATACAGCAATAAGAAGGGCAAGGGTCCACAAAAGCAAAAGTCCTCGCAAAAGGGCTTTTTTTGTTAAAACCCCATGTGCCAACGGGTGTATGGTGTAGGTCACCCGAGGCGAATCGGGAGTGTCATGACCTCGTTTGTAGCCAAAATAGTCATTGGAAAAATTGCTCAAGGCATGTAAGACGAGATACCCCAACAAAAGGGGAAAAAAGAACCAGAGGTTCATCTTTCCTGAAGGATAGGCAACCAAACCGGCCAAGACTGCCGCTTGAAAAGAAATCACTAAAATTAAAAAACGTCCGGCATATAACCAACGCGAGACGCTGTCCAGAGTTTCCACTGGGACTTCGCGGCGATAAAAACCAAAAAAGGCCTCTTTCCAAAGGCGGAATTTGCTCATTTTGACTCCCTTAAGGCTTTAATTCTTTTACTATACAAATCTTATCAGGTTTAAACTTTTCACGACAAGGCCAGTCGGGATTGATTTATTTAAGAATTTCATCATAATTTCATTATAAACCAATCGGCAAATTACAGTTTTATCCGCCAGACTCTGGCGCGGAAAACTGAGATAGGTGCCAAAGGAGATTTTTTGTGAAAGGATTATTTGCTGTACTAGCCTTAGCGCTCTTCAGCATGCCACTTTTTGCCCAAAGTACGACTGCGGCTGGGTCAAATACCGCGTCGACTACACCTATGGCAACCCCAGCGGCAACCCCTGCTCCCGCAACGGATGTGACCGCAGGTGCCACAGTCCCTGGTTCTAAATGGACGAATAAGCTCAAGATTGGAGGCATTTTTGACTTTGGGGGAATGTACTCGAACACCCAAGGTCAAGCCAATACGGTTCAAACTTTTAATGCCGTTGATGAAGATCACGGCCAATTTGACCTCAATATCACCTATACCGAAAAGACTTGGGGTGTGGTGATGCAAGCCAGAGAGGGGGGAGAAACCTTTTCGACAGCTAGTACGAACTCTGCAACGACTTCTAACTGGTTGCTCCACTGGATCTACGCTTGGGCTGACTTAGCCGGTGGTGCCGTACGTGTCACAACAGGAAACATTGGTTCTAACCAGTGGGCGACCGGCTCTTTAGGCAATAGCTGGGGTGGATACGGCAAAATTGACGGTCAAATGGGTGGTATGATTGAATTCAAGCCTGTTTCTGGTCTTGATTTCGGAGCCTTTTTACCCTTTGATCCGACAAACTCTGTAGCTTTAGGCGCTCAGAATTTTGGAAATACCGTCTTTGGCGGGTCTTACGTTGCCGACACCTACGACGTCGAAGCCGGCTTCACTCCAGGTTCTACCCCTCAGCTCACCCAGTTTTGGGCTGGTGCGGCCTATACAGGCAATAGCAACTTGACCCTCTTTGCCGAATACGTTGGGGCTTATTTGAATGATGCAACCTATGGGTTCAACTATGGCGACATCAATCTTACCTACAAGCTGGGCGATTGGAATTTGGGCCTTTACGCTCAAACTCAGATCTTCAAAAACAGTGCTTACGGCACAGCCAACATGTTTATTCCTGAAGTAGATTACACGATCAACGATTTTGACGTGGGTCTGTCGGCCAATCTGTTAACAGATTCTGCTTTAAATTTGCCTTCAGCTAGTCAGACTGGCTGGGAAATCGACCCCTTTGTCAAATATTCTGTCTCGAAGAATTTTGTCATCACCGTCTTTGCAGGCTTGACTTCGGGGGCCAATTCGTTGGGGAACAGCGACAATTGTATTGGCGGCAGTTCACCCGGCTTTACCGATTTCAACTCGGCTCAAACCTCAGCTTGGGCAGAAAATGCTGTGACTTCTTCTGGAAAATCTCCAACGCCAGCTTGGAATCTTATGCCGAATACCACCTTCAAAACTGGTGCTTCGTTTGCTTTAACGTTCTAAGAAGGTTATATCCGCCAGAGCCCCCAGGGTCTGGCGGATTTTTTTGTTCTGAAAATCACATCAAAACTTTGAGGGTTTCATGAAACGCTTATCCCTTTGGTTGCGCGCCATTCGGCCTTTTTCTTTTACCGGCTCTCTTACTCCAGTACTTTTAGGGGCTCTTTGGGCGCTCCATGAGGGGACTTTTCAGGGACTTTACTTAGCCGCCACGATAGTGGCCATTTTACTTTTACACGCCGGGGTAAATGTCTCTAGCGATTATGATGACTTTATTAATAAAATTGACGTTCCGGGTTCCTATGGTTCTAGTGGGGTTCTTTTAGAGGGCTTGCTTTCCCCTCGTTCCTTGCGAAGAGGCGGCTTGATCCTCCTGGCTTTAGGGGTCGCCCTGGGAGTACTGTTAGGAATATTACGAGGGCCTGTTATTTTTATCCTAGGAGCCCTGGGCTTTATCGCCGGATACTTCTACACAGGAAAACCTCTCAAACTCAAGTACCGAGGCTTGGGTGCTCCGGCTGTTTTGCTTGCCTTTGGTCCTCTGATGACCTTGGGCTCGTATTATGTCCAGACTCAACAGATCCATTGGTTAGTTGTGGCTATTTCAATCCCTTTGGGCTTGTTAACCACAGGGATACTTCACGCCAACGATATGCGCGACATGAACTTCGACCAAGCCGCTGGCATCAAAACGCTTTCACTGAAAGTTGGCCTCAAAGGGGCCACTATCCTTTATAAGGGGATGCTCTACGGGGCTTATGCCACAGTTTTGGTGTTATTACTTTTGAACATTCTTCCCGTGTGGAGTTTGGTCTGTTTTGCCACTCTTCCCCTAGCCTTTCAGCTTAGTAGGCAAGTGAGTGTCTCCGACCAAACAGAACCTCTGCGTAACCTGGATCAAAAAACGGCGGGACTACAAATGCAGTTTAGTTTGCTGTTGATGCTTAGTATTGTGATTCCCTTATGGTTTTCCGGTAAAGGCGTAGTATGCGAAGCTTA
>JAJXWL010000187.1:2679-4397 GCA_021781625.1 bacterium | reverse complement strand
TGGTAGTCACCCGTGACATAACCGATTTAGTTAAGGCCCAGAAAGCGGCCATTGAAGGCGAACTCCAATTTCGGGCGCTCTTTGAAGCGGCACCCTTGGGCTTCTTTCAAGTCGAAAATGGCATCCTAAAGCGCGTCAACATCGCTTTTGCAAAAATGTTTGGCTATGCGGACACCGAGGAACTCGTGGGGCACCGTTGGGACGATATTCTCACGGCCGAAAGTCTAACCCCGGGACGCTTGCTCGAGGATGCGGGCCTTCGTCAGCCCGACCACATTCGCGGCACAGAGCTGTCGGGACGAAGAGTCGACGGGACGGTGTTCCCCCTTCGCCTCGATTTAACTGGGGCTCCTCATCAAGGAAAGGTTCTGTTGATTGGAGCGGCCCAAGATTTGACCGAACGTCACCGCATGGAAGTGTCAGTTCTCAATTCGCAGCGCTTGGAGTCGTTGGGTGTTCTGGCTGGCGGCATTGCTCATGATTTTAATAATCTGTTGGGGGGAGTTTTTGGCTTTCTGGAACTGGCCAAGCAAACGGCCGACGAGGATTCGAAAACCCATGGCTATTTGCAAAAGGCCCTCTCGGTTTTTCGGCGTGCTCAGGATTTGACTCGTCAGCTCATCACCTTTGCCAAAGGCGGCCAGCCGGTGAAAAAGGTTGTCGATTTACGAAGTATCGCTGAAGAAACTGCGCGTTTTGTCCTTTCGGGGGGGAAAGTTCGGTTAGTTACCCAATTTGCCGAGGATCTTTGGCTTTGCGAAGCGGACACAGGGCAGATGAGTCAGGTCATCGACAATCTGATTATCAATGCTCGGCAGGCCATGCCCAACGGGGGAACTGTTACGTTGACTGCCCGAAATGTGCCCACCGACGAGGTGCCTCCCCAACTTCTCAAAGGACCCTACATCGAAATTACCGTCGCGGATACCGGGCCTGGGATTCCTAAAGAAATCTTGCCGCGGATTTTTGACCCCTTCTTTTCTACAAAAAAGGAAGGTAACGGCTTGGGGCTGGCGGCTGTTTATTCCGTGGTGTCAAAACATGGTGGTCTTGTCGAAGCGGAATCGAAAGAGGGGGCAGTGTTTCATTTGTGGTTGCCCGCGTTGCTAGATAAACCGGCCGAGACGACAGTTTCGTCTCAAGCCCTGTCGCGTCGTATTCTTATTCTGGATGATGAGGAAAGCCTCAGGGAAGTGACTAGTGCCTTTTTAGAGGACATGGGGTACAGCGTTGCGTGTACGGCTTCGGGCGAAGAAGCTGTACAAGTTTTTTTGCAAGCTCGAGAGGCTTCTCTTCCGTTTGGGTTTGCGCTAGTTGATCTGACGATCCCGGGCGAAAAAGGGGGCTTGGAGGTGGTCAAAGAGCTCCGAAAGCATCACCCCACGCTTAAAGCCGCCGCCATGAGTGGTTACTCGCAGGACGATGTTTTGTCTGACCCCAATGCATTTGGTCTTGTCGGGTGCTTGAGTAAGCCCTTTACACGACAAGAACTCCAGACGTTTTTGGAGCTTCATTACCCCTTTTCTGATTGAGAAGAACTGCTGGGAGGCTTTTGAAAACTCTTGGGTACCTTAAGGGCATCAAAAAGCGCATTAAGAAGCGAGTTACTGCCCTTGGCGTCTTGGTTTAATTGCCAAATCATTAACCCACCACCCTGGGCTCGGGCGAGGTTGACAGCTTTAGCACGTAGGGTATCAAAACCGTTATAGCTATAGCCA
>JAJXWL010000187.1:0-2669 GCA_021781625.1 bacterium | reverse complement strand
AACGCCGTCCATAAAACGGAACCCCAAGAATAGCTTTTGAGCGGGGCAAATGTCGGGTTTTTAGCCAGTAGTCGAGAGCCTGGCGGGCAAATTGGTAGGAGGATTGAGGCCACCCATAGGGCTCTCCCCAGCCATCGTCGTAAGCCATGATATTCACAAAATCGACATCGTGAAGCACGCTGTCTTTGAATACCGCATCGGTGTCAGGCGACGCACTGACTGCTAGACTCAGGAGTTTGCCCTCGGCGTGTAGCTTTTGGCTTAAAGCATGAACAAAGGTGGCAAACACGTCGGCTTGAGAAGGCGAGGGAAATTCCCAATCGAGGTCAACGCCGTCCAGGTGATACACGGCTACCAAACCCAAGGTATTGTTGATGAACGCTTGCGTAAGCTCAGGGTAGGCCATAATGGTCGGAAAGGCCTGGGGATCAGAACTTGCTCCACCGTCCAACGAGATGAGAACTTTCACGTGATGGGAGTGAGCCAAACTGACCAGACTTTTCAAACGGTTGGGGTGGGTAAGAGGTTCATAGGTCGCGCTTTCGCACGGCGAAGCAAAGGCCCAGCAAATGTCTGTCAGGGCTCGGTAATCGACAGTTTGGGGATGTCCTGACCACGAGGGAAAGTAACCTACCATTTTAAAATGATGAGGCAGTCGGAACTGGTGGCTAACGACAGGAATATAGGCGATTTGGGTAGCACAGGCGCTAAACAGCAAAAGAAAACCTAGCGAAAGAACCTTAATGAAGGTTAACAACAATTTCATATTGTAATGATTGAGAGGGTAACAGAAAGGTTTGCGAGTGCCAAGTCCCTCGTGAGCGATCGGTTGTAAATCAGCTAACCTGTTAGATATTTAACAGGTTCACAGGCTTTTTGGGCGAAAAGGTCCTGGTGGTGTGTATTTTGCGAGCCTTCCGCACAAGGTGGAAAACCTCCGAAAGGGTGGAAGGAATTTCTTAGCGATGTAATTCGCTCTAAACCAGCTTTATGGTTATATTCAATCGGTTTTACGTCTAATTGCTCGCGCGTTCTAAGCACAATCGGGTCAAGATAAAGCGATTGAGTCAACAACTAGGTTGCAACTTTTGCAGAAGGGGGTTTAAGCGGGCTTTTGGCGGCAAAACTTCTGGCCTTTCCCCCTAAAAAGTTTTCATTTTCGCACTGTGGAAGTTTTTCGGAGCGTGAATAGCCTGTTAAAAATTTCACAGGTTGGAGGGTGTAGGCGAGGAAGGGGTTGGAATTTCGGGTGAACTAAAGGCTAAAAGAAGCACAGCGACTTCGTGGTCACTCAGCTAGCTAGACCGAGCTGTTTATTGTACGTCACCTCTGTTTCTTCCTTAGCTAACCGCTACTTCCGCAAAATCTCAGAAACTCGGGTGATAGGTATGTTTGTTTCTTTCGCAAGTTCGTCACCAAAGACAGGACTCGCGAATCTAGTCAGAGGCAGGCCCCGGCGAATCACGATCCTGCTGGCACCCTTTCCAGGGCGATCCGACGCTATTGACAGGTCACTTCATATCAGATGTTAGAAAGTCGCAAACTGAACCGCTCGAGGTAGCATTTGCAGAAAGGGCAGAGCTTTTGAGTAGTCGAGAACGTAAAAATTCACTCCAAGGTTAATACACTCATAGTATTCTTGCTGGTGCACCCTGTAGTTCTTCTCGGAAAGTAGTCCCCAGAACTGCGTGCCAAGTTTTTCTACCAAAAACCATTTCTCAAGAATCCGGGCAGCACGCCCATTGCCATCAGAAAACGGATGAATGTGAACAAAGCGAAGGTGAATAAGCGAAGCAAAGTAGAACGTTTCTTCGAGCGACAGCTCGGTCGATGTTAGGCCTTCAATTTCTGCAAATAACCCAGCCATTTGCGGTTGAACGAATTCTGGTTCAACAGCCAGATATACCAGCCCACGGTCACTGAACACGCCAACTGGCTCTTGCCGATACTTTCCTTGTTTAGACTTAATTAAGATTGTTCTAGAAAGAAGTCGATGGGCTTCGAGGAACGATTTCTCATTTAGCGGTTTAGTGCCGGAGAACTCGTAAGCTTCAACGAGGTCATCAATTTCTTTGATTTCTTTTTTTCGACTAGCTTCATTCCGCATTTTTTGGTTCATGTACGAGTTGAGGTCAACTGAGTTGCCCTCAATATTGGAGGAGTAGACAGAGGATGCTCTTAGATTGTAACCAAGGTCCAGTTTCTGACTCTGAAAGCCGGCAACCATTGTTGAAAGGCTACCCTTGATTTCAGTTTGGTATTCGAGGAAGCATGGACGTTCAGTTAGCTTCATTTTGTCATTATGCCCCAGAACCGAGGCCTTGGCAAATTGAATCGCCCCGGAATGAGCAGAGCCTTTTTATTTAAGTCCGGACTCAACGAGCCGGTTGTTCTCAGTGTAATACATTGCTTCATATTCTGCAGGCGGCACATAGCCGATTGATGATAATAAACGCTTGGTGTTGAACCAATGAACCCATTCGAGTGTTGCCAATTCAACATCCCCCACCGTTCCTGCTGACGTGTCGATCTTGGCCCAAAGAGCTTGTTCCAAAGCATCCAGCGTTAGATCTGCTGTCATCCGTGTTGAGACCCTCCATCCAACAATTGCCTTAGAGTAGGCGTCAATAACATAAGTAAAGTCGGCAACCCATAGCTGATTTGGGGCC
>JAJXWL010000186.1 GCA_021781625.1 bacterium | reverse complement strand
TCCTAGTTGACCATTTAAACCGGTTGCGCGGATGTTGACAAAACAGGCCGATGAAGCCGCTAACCAACCGGAATCCGGGTTGTCTGCGACGGGACTAACAGGGATTTTGTCTTTTAGCAAAACCGCATAAAAAACCGCAATGGTAGCGTCAGGTAGGGCTAGTAGAGCTTTTTGTGATAACCGCAGGGCTGAGGTCTTGAGGTATTCAGCCGCCAGCGTCTCGCCATGGGCTTTTTGTTCAGGGGTAGGGTGAGTCCATTCAAGAATCTGATTCCAAACCGACATAAGGGCTCCTCGCGTGTATTCTACTGGCTGGGAGCCCTGATTTCAATTCAGTTTGGCAAATTCGAGCAACTTTCGTTAAAGATCCGCAAAGTTAGCCCAAAGCACATCTAGATATAAGATAGCTTGGGGGGTGACATATCGGCTAAAAGTCCGCATTAAGCCATGTGTTGTTTCATCTAAATAGACATCAGAAAGGCTCCACCCCCCTGGTCGTCCATGGAGTTTATAGACATGATCAAAGAAATACGGCCGCATGCTCATGTTACGACCGACATCTCCGTATTCAACCCGACAGCCGGATTCAGTCAGGAGGTAGTCCCCGGAAATCTGGTAACCGTGAAGATCACAAAAGTACAGCCGATGGATAAATCCTTCTAAGCCTTTGAGGTCCGCTTCGTTGAGGCGTAATAAGCCATCGGATTCGTATAAGGCAAAGGAAATATCCACCAGGCGCAAGAGCATTTCATTTTCCCAGGCCACCTGACGCTGAATTCGTTTGGTTCGAATCATACGAAAGTTTTCTAAGGCCTCTCGTAACTTATTTTGAAAATCCGGCATGGGGGCGGGTTGCCGAACGGGAGCCGAAAAGAAGTACCCTTGAACATACCTTGCCCCTAATTGAAGAGCTTGTTGAAGTTCTTCGGCGGTCTCAATGCCCTCAATGAGTAAGGCCGTTCCGCTGTTTTCGGCGAGCCGACCTAATTGTTCCAAGGTCCGTCGAAAATTTCTATCCCGGAAAGAACGATGAAACATGGTCAGGCTGATTTTAATAAAATCGGGCTTTAAGTAGGGGATGAGGTCAAGCTGACTGCTTTCAGACCCGATATTGCCCAGGGCGATTTGACAACCCAAGGAACGGCAATGTTCCATGACTTCTTTTAAGTTGAGAAGGTTTTGAAAACCTGGTTCTAACAATATGTCCAGAATGACACGATCCAAAGGAATATGGGCCAACTGTAAAGCTTGCACCAGGGGAGGGAGCTCGGCCTCTCGTCCGGCAAGTCTTGAGGGGAGCTCGTTGATAATTAAACGGGCAGGATTTAAGGGTTGAATAATTTGGGCGACTTTTTGAGCCAGATTCAGACCCACTTCTTGCTGTAAACCCAACAAAGCTTGATCTGAAGTTCGAAAAAAAGAGCCCAGACTAGCGGAATTTTCGGTTAAATCAATTCTTCCAAAACACTCATAACCAAAAACCGTTTGAGTTTCGAGGGAGAGTACCGGTTGGAAAACCGGAAAAGTTTGTCCTTGGCTGAGCCACGACTGCCACTGGGCGGCCGTCTGAAACTCGGCAGCACTGTCAGCGGTACGCACACTGGAAGTATAAGCGGGAATTTCGGCGTTGTCACGAAAAATATCCAAGAAATTCGGAATTTTTCAAGGATTTGAGGATTCCGTGAGCTGACTCGGGGCTTCAAATTCCTCCAGTCCAGAACGGTAATCCTCTAAATACCGAGAAAGTTCTTCGCTCTGAGCTTTCAAAGCTGAGGTATAAGTCTGTTTTTGGCCATCTGAAAGCGACTTGATTCGTGCCAAATCAATTTGCATTTGCTGGAGACTTTTTAAGGCTGAACCAATCCGAAGGTTGAGGATTTCTTGTTGTTCGCCTAGTTCTAAGGCAGAACGTTTTTGCCGGGAAATTTCTTCAAGTGAACGGGCGTACTCCTCTTTTAAGGTAGCCGAGGTTGTACGGTCTGCTTTTGTTTGGAGTTCTACCCGTTCTGCTTCGAGATCACTGAGCCGGACAGAAGCTATGACTTTGCCGAGGTCTTGTTCTATGGCGGATAATTCGCGAATCTGACCCACATAATTTTCGAGGGTTTCCGCCGTGTCTTCCCCTAACGGATTTGTCCCTTTCCAGGATTTGATTTGCATTAAGATGGCTTGTTTGAGGGATTCTGCTTTGGCGATGAGGAGAGTATTGGCCGACGTGTTCGCGGATGACGTGTTCACGGGAGAGGCTTTGGGACGGGGAGGGGATTCTGTTTGAGAAAGGGATTTTTGACGAGATCTCCACGTTTTGCGCAAATGGAAAAAGGCGGTTAAGTGACTAAAGACCCCTATTCCCATAGCTACGATCGGAATGACCGGCCAGAAAAAACCTCCCCCCGAAAAGAACCAAATCCACACGAGGAAAAGGCTTACACCGGCATTCGACCAAAAATGTGCTGAGAAACCAACCCGGTCTTGATGATACCGCTTCATTGTGGCGAAGGTTTCCTCATCGAGGTTGTCGAGCTTCTGCGTGTCTTGGGCATTTTTTCGCAAAGCCAGCCAGGTGGCTGTATGACTTAAGAGGCCAATGCCCCAGCCCAATAAGGGAAACCAAAACCAACCCTTGGTCCAGTCAAAGGGTTGAGTGGTCATGAGGTTGATCAGGAAAAGTCCCCCATTGACGGAAAGAAAACTGGTAAGGTGACTTCGCCAGCCCGTAGCACCTGAACTGACCTTTCGCTGAAGCTTCTCGCGATAGCCTGACAAAGAAGGCTGGTTGCCTTCATCCCCGTCTGAAGTGTGGGTCTGGGCACGGTACTGACGGCGGATTTCATGGTAGCGATCGCGATATTCTCGACGACTGTCTTTCCAGGAAAACTTGCCGTTGAGACTTTTTTGGACCTCTTGGAGAATCGCTTCTTTCACAACATCTTTAAAGTTACGGTAATTTCCATAGGGTGAGGAGGTGTCTTGGTTTGGTTTGCTGGCCGTCTCAGAGTTGGGTTGAGCTGAAGAAGGAGGTGCCTCTGGAGTGGTGGTCTCTTCCCCTGCGGCTTCTGGAAGAATTTCATAGGCATGAATTTCACGGCTGATGTTTTTTAATTGGACTTGCCCCAAACTTTCTACTCTCATGGGGATCTTTCCGGAAACTTGAGAGTACACCTCACGGCTGATGGTGATGTGTCCTGGTTTTGATAGGGATTGTAATCGACTGGCGATGTTAATGCCTTCCCCTAGGGCATCGTTTTCATAAAAATAGATATCGCCGACATGGACGCCAATGCGGAGCTGAAGGGGCTTGGGTGGGGTTGAAGCGTTGTATTCGCGTATGCCTTCTTGTATTCCCAGGGCGCATTGGACCGCATCTAACGTGGTCGGGAATTGCACTAAAAAAGCATCCCCAATGGTTTTGATTTCGGTCCCACGATTGGCGTGGATTTGTTCCCGTACCAGATTGTTGTGAAAATCGAGGGTGCTTAACGTGCCTTTTTCGTCTTGCTCCATCATGCGGCTGAAGCCAACAATATCGGTAAACATCACAGCAGCAAGACGGTGATCCTTGGGTTGCATAAAGGTATCATGATGCCCCGTGGGGTCCCTGTCAACGTCTGTTAAAAAAGAGCTTGCCAAAACTTCAACTCCGTGTTCCAATAGGTATAGGGTAAAATTCTGACCTCTACCTCGTAGAGGCGTCTTACCCTCCCCTCGTGAAGGGGAAAGAAAAGATGGAAAACATCAAGACAATAAGGAGTCCACAATGAAGAAAGTTGCACTTTCCTTCGTTGCCTTTGCCTTGTTTGTTGGGGGCGCGTTCGCACAAGCGGCTGCCCCAGCAGCAAGTGTAGGTATCGGTGCATGGGGGCGCGGCATTTACGCCCCCTTGGCATCCAATAATTCCGGTTCGACCACAGGGGTCAGCGCAGGAATTGGTACGTCGTGGGGAAACTCTCCCCGTATCGGCTTCACCATTCATGGTGATTCACAATACGTTGGTTTCTTGGCGCACATCGGCGTTGACAATAACCAGTTTTCAATTACAGACGATACTCAACTCTGGATCAAGCCTTTTGATGGTCTTGAACTCCAACTGGGACGTGCTTTTAATGACACCCTTCGCGGTGAAGGTTCCTTCGGTTCTTGGAACTGGATTCGTACCGTTGGTATGTACCAGGGCGATGACGCGGTCTTTAAACGGATTGGCGGATTAGCTGGTGGAGCTCCTGGTCCCCAGAATGCCATCGTGTCCTACAGCAATAGCGGTTTGTTCTTGTTCTGGGAACAAGCTGAACAAGGTGCGGGACCGACGTCTTTGACCACCTATTCCGATGCGACTTCTAACGGTGGTTTGGCCAATGCTTCGTTCGGAGCCGGGTACACGATTGACAAAGTTGGTCAGCTTC
>JAJXWL010000185.1 GCA_021781625.1 bacterium | reverse complement strand
TAATTGGGTCTCAAGACTTTTGTCTTGGCCTCTTCGAGGCCTCATTCTGGTTTATAAATATGGTTTTTCTGGACTTTTTCCCCCTTCCTGCCGGTATACGCCGACGTGTTCGTCGTACGGACTGGAGGCTGTGAAAAAGTACGGCGCCTGGCGGGGTGGTATTCTAGCCGTCCGGCGCATTTTAAGATGTCACCCTGGTTCGCCAGGGGGCTTTGATCCCGTACCCTGAAAGGAGTCACTATGGAAAAAAACACCATATTGGCGGTTGTTTTATCAATCGTCGTGGTGCTCGGCAGTTTTTTGATTCAAAATATCTTTTGGCCTAAAAAACCAGAAGTTCCGTTACCACCCCTGACCAAAACCGAACAACCGGCCACCACCACTCAAACAGCTCCGGTTGCGGCTCCGTTAGTACCTCAAGCTGGAAAAACGCCAGCCTTGACGACTCTACCAGCTACACCGCAAACCGTTGTGATCAAAACGGATCTGATGACGGTAACACTATCCAATGTGGGCGCCGTAGCCACGTCAATAGAACTAAACAAACACCTGGACAATGGTAAGCCCGTCCAGATGGTAGCTACCCAATGGGGTACCGGCGATGCGTTTGAAACCAACTTTGGGGCTTATGGCCTACCAAGCCTTCAGGTTCCTTTTCAGGTCGAGCAATTAGGTCCCCATAAAGTCCGTTTCTCACAGAATTTTTTAGATGTGAAGGGAATTCCTTTTACCCTTTCGAAAACGTTTACCTTTCATAACAACGATTACATGATCGAAGTCGACGTCGAGACACAAAGTTCCAACGGGACGATTCCTGATCTTTCAAATGGAAAATACGCGTATACTTTGACGTATGGACCACAGATTGGGCCGTCCTTTACGAAGTTGGACGGGTCTGCTGAGTATCGAAAGTTTTATCGTTTGGTGGGGAATGATCGTAAAGACGAAACCTTCACCAACGACACGAAGTCGTTTAACGATGACATAAAATGGGCCGCTATCGTCGGAAAATACTTTACGGTGATCGGTGTTCCCGATGGTACTCAGTACGAAACCACCTTTTCGGATAAGCCTGGTCCGCAAGATAAAGAAGTTGACCGGTTGGCCTTTTCACGGCCGCAACTGCAAAGTTCAACGACCAAAGACGTATTTCACTTCTATGTAGGTCCGAAAGAAGAAAAAGTCTTAAAGATGTACGACGAAGCTAAAAACAACCCGGAAGGCTTCTCGGACTTGAAATTGGAACGAGCCCTCGAAGACAACTTCCTTTTGGGCTGGCTGGAAGTTATTCTGAAGTTTGTTCTTCAGGGCATTGTTTACCTCATTCCGAACTGGGGTGTAGCGATCATCCTCTTGACGATTTTGGTCAAACTCCTGACATGGCCGTTGACGCAAAAAAGCTACCGAGCCAGTGCCGCCATGCAAGCTTTGCAGCCGAAACTCAAAGAATTGCAAGCCAAATTCAAAGACGACCCTAAAAAGCTCAATGAACAGACGATGGCGTTGTACCAAAAAGAAGGCGTCAACCCCATGGGCGGTTGTCTGCCGATGATTTTACAAATCCCGATTTTCTTTGCGCTGTACGGAATGTTCCAAAATCAGTTCGACTTACGCGGAGCCATGTTCATCCCTGGCTGGATTCCCGATCTTTCGGTACCTGATGTGATTTTCAGTTGGGGCTTTCCTTTGCCGTTCCTGAACTGGACAGCTTTACACGCTCTGCCGTTCATCATGGTTGGTACTCAGATTATTAGCTCGTCGCTGAGTCAGCCTGGTGGAGCTCAGGGGAACACACAAATGAAAATCATGACCTACGGTATTCCGGTTTTGTTTTTCTTTATGCTTTACGAAATGCCCTCAGGTTTGATGGTGTACTGGTGTGTTCAGAATATTTTGACCGTCTTCCAACAGTCTTATGTGAATAAACACTTCAAGAAACCCGCTGTAGCGGCAGCTGGCCCCAAAATTGCGCCTTCTTCGAAAAAAGTGCGGAGGTAATGTATGACTTACGAATTTGAAGCCAAAACAGAAGATGAAGCTATTGCAAAAGCCATGGCAGAATTAGGACTCCACGAAAGTGAATTTGACGTGGAAGTCATAGATTCCGGCCGAAAAGGACTTTTTAAGAAAGGCAGTGTTCGAATCCGTGTTTATACACACGATGCCGAACAAGCTCATGAAGAGGAAGAGGAAAGCCTTCCTTATGAACCAAACCCGGAACTAGAGCGAAAGGTCAGTGCGTTTGTCGAAACGATGATCAAAAAAATGGGCTTTTTTGCCCGAATCAGCCTTGCTGGCCGCGAACGCAACAAAATTATTCTGGACTTGTTGAGCGAAGATGCCAACCTTTTGATCGGGAAGCATGGAAAAAATCTGGATGCGCTTCAGGTTTTGGCCAATGTGTATGCCATGAATCTACTGGATGGCAAAGGAACACATCTGAAAGTCGTCTTGGACGCGGAAAACTACCGTAACCGCCGAGAAGACCACTTGGTTAACCTCGCTTTGCGGACAGCTCAGCAAGTTCGTCGTACAAGAACCTCGAAATTGTTAGAGCCGATGAACCCCTTTGAACGCCGCTTGATCCATACCGCCCTCAATGACATGAAAGACATTACGACCGAAAGTGAGGGCGATGGCCTGATCAAGCAGGTTCGTGTCAGTTACGTCGAAAGAACATAACGTTCGAGAATTTCCGCCACGCCGTCGTCCTCATGATCAGAATCGCTGATCAGTCGGGCGGCGGCTTTCACTTCAGGGATGGCGTTGGCCATGGCCACACCCCATCCTGCAAAGCGAATCATTCCTAAATCGTTGGCCGCATCACCAATGGCCATGATGTGTTCGGGGTTAAGTCCAGCCTGCTGAGCGACATAAGCTAGAGCAGTTCCTTTATCCGCAGCTAAAGGTAAAACCTCTAAAAAATAAGGTTTAGAAATAAAACTGTTTACTCGTGTTCCAAATTGCTTTCGGATGCGCTGTAAAGCTGTCTTGAGGTATTCTGGGTCGCCAGGGATTACCAGTTTTGCTGGAGAAAACGGCAAGGCCGTTTTTAAATCCGGGACTACCTGACGCTCATAACCTGAAAGTTTGACGTCTACCAAAGTGACGTCATTTTCAAAGGTCACCAAAATGGTTTTGTCTTGGTAAACTTGAACGGGCAGGTTTAAGTCTTCGAAAGCTTCAAAGAGTTCATCTAAGAGAGGCCGTTCTAAGGTGTGGGACACCAAGACCTGAAAAGGAGAGGTGGACGAAATTGTCGAACCATTATCCGAAATCAAATACCCCGGTTTATCTTGTAAACCCAACTGTTGAGCATAGAATTTCATGGAGGGCAAGGAGCGGCCCGAGGCAAGAACAAGGCGTACTCCTTTTTCTTCGGCCGCGCGGAGAGCTGCCCGGTTATTATGAGAAATCGTAAGGTCCGACCTCAGGAGGGTGTCGTCTAAATCTAGGGCAATGAGTTTAATCATAGTTCTAAAGTACTGGATTTACGAAGTTTTTCCGAGTCCCCTGTTGACGAGTTGCCTAAGCTAACGGCATGTAATGAAGCATGGATGTTCGCATTGAAGAAACCTGGAAGCAAAAGCTGAGCCCAGAATTTCATCAGCCGTATTTTCAACAACTTACAGAATTTGTCCGGGAAGAATACCGAATTACGACGGTTTATCCCCCTGGAGGGCGTATTTTTCGTGCCTTTGATCTTTGTCCTTTCCCGGAGGTACGGGTCGTCATCTTGGGCCAAGACCCCTACCACGGGGCTGGTCAAGCGAATGGTCTTTGCTTTTCGGTATTTCCTCAAGTAGTCCAGCCGCCATCGTTAGGGAATATTTTCCAGGAATTGCGCACAGATCTTGGTCGAGAACCGCATACGGATTCCTCACTAGAATCCTGGGCTCAACAAGGCGTTTTGCTTCTGAACTCTACGCTGACCGTCCGCTCGGGCCAACCCACCAGCCATGCCGGTCGGGGGTGGGAAACTTTTACAGATGCTGTTTTGAACATTCTTGGAACTGAAAAAAACGGGCTTGTCTTTATTTTATGGGGTTCGTATGCCCAAAGAAAAGGGTCTTTTTTAGACGAACAACGCCATCTTATTATTAAAAGTCCGCATCCTTCACCTTTATCGTCGTACCGTGGTTTTTTTGGGTCCCGACCTTTTAGCCGAACTAATGCCTATTTATCGTCCCAAGGGAAGCCGGTTATTGATTGGTAGAATAATCTGACTGGTTTACTTGTTTTTTAAAAAAACCGTGATAAACTTCCTTTTGAGCAATTTCTTACAAAAATGCTCAAAGAGGAGAAAACGATGAAAATCTCTGTTATATCGGCACTTGCCGTTGGTTTGGCGCTGGTGTTTGCCTCGTGTTCACAACCCACTTCGAGCAGTAGCACGAGTTCAACCTCGAC
>JAJXWL010000014.1 GCA_021781625.1 bacterium | reverse complement strand
CTGCCCTTTGCTCGTCATTGTGGCTATGCTTGGCGACATCGTAAGACCTCCTTACTGTAAGTAATACACTCTGAACTCCAGGGGGTCAACCGAGTCAAAGCCCATCACCCAATTTCATCCAAAGTTTAGGTGAAGCACCCAATCCGATCCAAAATGACACCCAATCTTTAGGTGTGACACCCGAAATCTACCTAAAGACGGCTCTGGATCATCCTAATGCCCCCTAGACTGCTCGGTAGGCTCGAAGTTGCCAAACGCCTGGGAATCACCGACGCTCAGGCAAGGTCATACCTACCTTTCGCCTCAGATGTTTCACTCTTTCCCCGATCTCGCGCGCAATCCGTTGTTCATCCAAGGCTTTGATCACCACCGCGTCAATCTCTACCCGGAGCCTCATCTGTTCATAGTACGTCCAGTCTATGAGAAAGCTTTTTCAACTAGATAGTCCCCCCTGAATGAACACAAGGAGGTTTCATGAACATCAAATCTCAAATCGAGCCCATCCTAGGGGATGCGCTCTCACGCCTCGACCACCACGAAACTCAAGGTCTGGCGTTCTCTCTTTTCTCCATCCAAGACCTCGTCCAAGAAGGTCTTACCATCATTCTCTCCCAGGAGGTTATTCCATGACTTATGACTTAGTTTCAGAACGTCGTGATCCCCCACTAAGAGTCGCGTGTCCCTCGGACATCTTCCAAGCCGTTCGTCGGTATGCCAACAAACCCCAGGAGCACTTTCTGGTCATCACCCTCGACGGGGCCAACCAAGTGATCCGAGACCGCGTTCAATCCTGGCACACCAAGGCCAGTGAGAAATACGAACAGACGGTCAGCTACATGGAGTCGCTTCTTCGTCCCTACCTGAGTGACAAGCTCTCAGGGGTCAAAGCCAAGTCGATTGACCTTCCTGGCTACCGTGTAGGATTTCGAACCTCACCAGCCAAGGTCGTGATCGATGATTCTGTTTCAGCTGTGGCGTACTTAGAAAAGTATGTTCTCCAGGCTGTACTGATCGAAGGAACCTTGTTGAAGCCCTGGTGAACCAATTGAGGGATCACGCCATTTCTATGCCGGGGACCACAAGTACGGTTGTCAGGTTTCTTACCTTTTGATCCCATTGGACATCATTACGACACCTCATCAAGGGTTCACTCGCGTTCGTCTTCCGCAGTTGTTAGCCAAAAATGCAAATCAAGCAATATCCAAAACTAACTTTAAACTCTCGTCCAGATGACTAATTAGCTCTTTTCTTAACATGCCAACGTTTTCTGTTAACCAGGTTTTGTCGATTGTTATTATTTGCGAAAGGTTTACAACTGAATTTCTATCTAAATTGCTATCAGATTTGTTTAGCAAAACGTTTCCTGGCGCCTTCGCCAAATCAGTATTTGACGTTATTGAAGCCACAATAACCGTTGCTATTCTTGACCTATTAATTAAGTCATTTTGCAATATTAGTACTGGTCTCCTCTTTCCCGGAGTGGACCCAATCGGCTCTGGCAAGTCTGCCCACCAAATTTCTCCTTTTATCATCACCATTCAACCTTAGATAGCGTGTTGTATGCTATCCTGTTAATTTCTTCATCGGAAATGATATTAGAGTAAACTTGATTATACTTATCTGTAATCGCATTTGGCAAATGATTCTTAATAAATTCTTGAACTGCCTGCGTATACAAGCTACTTCTTGTGATTCCAAGTTCTTTAGCAGCTATCTCTGCTTGTTCGAAAATTTTGTCGTCAATTGATATTGCAGTCTTCATATTTTAAAGTATAACTAACAGTATAACAATTGTCAACTTTGTTTTTTCGCGAGCCTTGCTTTGCAAGGGTCGTGACGCCAAAACTAGTCATGTCGAGTAGGCCTGGGGAATTTCACCACCAGCCTCTCACGGAACCGTATGTGACATTCTTCCGTCATACGGCTCTTCGTATTCAATCGTATAGGCAAAAAACCCATTCCCAATGGGCGAATAGTAAATGCCGGTAACGGGCTACACCAGACATCCACCTGTATGCTTTTGTCTTGCTTGTCCGCTATCTCCGATACTAACAGACTTGTGCAGGATCCGCTGTACATCAACTAACTTGTATCGACCTGACTTTAAATAGGTTTCCGCCTTGATCGGTAAATCAGCAGGTGCCAGCAAGCGTCGTTGACCCCTCGGGCGATTTCACACAAGTAGATAACCGTTTCGATGGCTTCGCGTTGGGGGTATGCTGGCCCCCATCGTCAAGACCACTTCGTGCGGATTTTAAGTTAGTTTAGGCCTCCTTTTTCTGGGTGATATGTTTGTCGTAGGCTCGGTCTGGAGTCAGGTCTCCGTTGGCAGTGTGGGGGCGCTGGGAATTATACTTGTTGATGCACCTGGAGATTCCCCGGTAGGCATCGATGGGGCTGTGGTACTCGTTGAGGTAAACCTCGGCACGGTTCAGGGTTCGCCAGAACCGTTCGATAGCAATGTTGTCAGTGGCCCGTCCTCGACCGTCCATGCTGATCTGGATTTCGTGGTCAGCCAGGACTTTTTGGAAGTTGTAGCTACTGAACTGGGAACCCTGGTCGGAGTTGAAGATTTCCGGGTGACCCCAGCGGGCGAGGGCTCGCTTGAGTGCCGAGATACAAAAGTCGTTTTCTAGAGTCTGGGAGATTTCCCAGGAGAGGATCTTTTTGGTTCCCCAATCCATGATGGCCACAAGGTAGATGAAACCCCGCTTCATGCGAATGTAGGTGATGTTGGTGCACCAGACGTGGTTGGGCGGTGTTGTGTGCCCTTTCCGGACTTACTGGTGTTCTTTCCCGGATAAATGGCGCAGATAGCCATCTTCTGCATCAATCGACGGATTCGCTTGCGGTTGACCACCATGCCATCCTGAAGGCGCAGAACCTTGCACATCATTCGGCTGCCATAATCGAGATTGTCGGTGAAGATTTCGTCGAGCCGGTTCATTAGTTTAATCGTGGCCTCTGATTCGGGTCGAGGCCTGTTGTAATAGCTGGAGCGGCTGACCTCCAGCAGCTCACACTGCTTACGGATCAACAGCCGCTCGGCGGGCAAGACCATCGCCCGCCTTACAGTAGTCCCAGTCGTTTCAAGTTTTTTTTGCAAAGTCGAGTTCCATTCCTTTCTCACCGATTTTTTTCATCTGCCGCTCTCGCTCAGACTCCCACTCGGTTTCTTCAGCTGTTTTACCAGAGAAGAACATCGAAGGGCCTCGTTCAAGGAATACTTTCTTCCAGCGTCCGACCTGGATCGGGTGAACTTCAAACTGGGCAGCAATCTCCGCCATGGTTCGCTGACCCTTCAAAACTTCTAACACAACCTCAAACTTCGTTTTATCACTGAATGTCCGCCGCTTATCCATACTGCCCCCGAGAATTCATACTATACTACCTAACAAAGTAGGTGGTCCAAAAACCTGGGGCCAGCATATTCTTCCTGTACGGCACAGTTAATTTCTCTCGTTAGCATGCCGTTATTCCAGACGGACGGTTGGTTGATATTTGGCCCTACTACCCTAGAAGCAGTTATCATATTTTCCGCCAGATAAATATCAGACTCAGACTCCAAAACCGCAATTAATAAATGTCTCTCATAAGTCAGGATATCTGCTAAGCAACACCTGAAAAAAAGCAAACTAGTGCGGACCCTATCCAGCCTAACGCTCCGAAATATATTCCCCGTTCAATCAGCCCCCTTATAGCCTTAAATTGATTCAAACGAATCGTTAGAACTAGCGCGAGAGTACTTATGATGGTAATAACAGAAAAGGTATTCAAAAACAGCATTTCGGCTGGCGTCGCATGTATAAAATGGACATGAGCAGTAGCGACCGCAATCCCCGAGAATGACACGATAGCAAGTACTAAGTGTACCTTTCCCTTTATGGTCGATTGTCCTTTGACATCTGTAGGAAAAAAAGGAATAAGCAATCTTGATATCGCGTAGGATACCAAGGCGACCAAACCTGAACTGGCAAAAAGTAATCCCGATTTAACCATGGCAAAGGCAAGGAATCCCGCCGCGAGACCAGAACAAAACGCTTGTATGCCGTATAGCATTCCATACCTGTTCAAAGCATAAGAACTAACAAAAGAATTAACTGGTGACAGTCCAGTCGGTAAAACATGCAGCAAAATTAAAGAGATGACACACACACTGAGTGAAATCGCCGCAAAGGTCAAAAGAAAAAACATAAGAGGCTCCCCTTGTGATCGTGGTTCTGCCTTCGTACAATACGCTTTTTTTTACCTCTGATTCTAGCTATGTGCGATAACTTTCCAGGAACCTACCCCGGAATATGTCAAGACAGTTATCGCAGGCTTTCAATGACCAGGAAGCTACTGGGAATGGGCAATCCGAGAGTTCGATTCCGCCCCAGCACTGGTTATCAATTTCCAACTACTTCCACTATTGTAGGAAACAACCAGATTTCTTGGACCGGAGCCAAGCCACTCTTCGGAATTCACAGAGACATCGCTTGCGGGCATCTGGAGATTCACTCGAACCCAGGACTTTCCCTCATCAGTCGAGTAGTAAAGGTCTTGGTCAAGACTGCGACACAGTACATAGTTCTTCAAGAGTGCGACCGATAGAAAACTGGTTTCATTACCAATTTTTTGTTTATTTTGGGCAGGGAAAATATTATCCCAAGTTAGCCCATTATCATTACTGAGGAGAAGTCCGTTTCCTTCAGTCTCGATTGCAACTGTGCCGACTAGAATCCGTTTATTAGTCTGGTCGACGTCAATTGTTATCGCCACACTCGACCAATTAGCGACGGTTTTCGAAAGGTCAATATAGTCCCACTGAACCGCTGGCGATGTTGCCTAGCGAAATTTCGGCAAGGTTGAAAGGTCATTTAATGCCGGAATTACTGGCTTTGTATCGCATCCGATCAAGGATAGTATTACCGCACTGAAGACAGTCACCCGCATTTCTTTTCTCACTTTTTCTGTCTGAATCTAACGTGGTTGTAGGATCATCTTCTTAAAAGGCCAACCCGATTATCCTTTCTCGTGAGGTTTTCTAAAACAGGTTATGGTGTAGATAGACCGAGTTATCTCCCCAACAATAATACACGAATTCAGACGCTAATCGTTCTCTTAGTTCCCAAGATCACCTTTTTTATAATGTATCCCACGATACGTATTTCACATGTGTACTCCTTTCATTCACAAAAAATATTTTCTGTTTTCCAAGAATCATTCTGCCCAAATTTTTTGGCAATTCCATATATTTCTTGCTCCCAATTAGATAGAACAGGTAGTCAGTACGATTTTCTCCGCAATAAATGACATCCCCGTTTGTTTCCGGGAAACCTACCTCCGAGCCTTTCGGCAAAGACAAGATTTGGGTTTTCACCTGTTGACCAGAGTCAGTAATCGTCGTGAAGCCAATTTCGCGGATTCCAGTTAGAGCTTGAACTGCAAAAACAACAACATCTTTAGCTACCGTTACTCCTATAACTTGTCCTTTCGCAAGAACAAGATTCATAGATCCGGATTTTTTTGAAAGATTATATAAAAGTGATATCGGATTTCTATTGCCAAACCTAGACATCTCTCGTGTCAAGAAAACGAGGTTGTTTCCGGAAATCGTAATTTGTGATAATTCCTCCTTGTACACCGGACTTTTATACTGGACATTCCCAGATTCGGGATCAAAAACCTTGATATAATTTTTCTTGGTCACATAAACGATCGCTTCATTTGACATAGATTCATTGAGCGATTCACCACCTGGATCGGCAGCATCTTTAAGCGCCGTAATTTGGGGTCCACCGATATTCTTATAATAAAGTTCTACAACATATGGCCAGCCTCCGTTCATGCCTTCATATGATTGAGTAAATAGTACCGTTTTTCCGTTGAATCCCAAAATTGAAGTGTATTCCTTTCGACCTTTTGAAACATAAACAGGTAACGGAGGCTCATCAATCTTGTTTACGATAAGCACCGACTTATTACTTTTGGCTGGGAGAAAAAAAAGCTTCCTCCCTGATGTCCAAACAATATTGCCATCTGCCGAATCTTCAATATCACTCACAGGCTGGTCAAATATTAGTTCTTGTATTTCTGGGGACGAAAAATCTACAATCTTCCGTGCATTTTTTGACTTTGAACAACTAAGAAATCCAAAAAGAACTATCGATATTGAAAGACATATTATCAGTTTCCTGTTTTTTTTCATCCACATTTTTATTCTCCATTTTTGCGATTGTTTTGGCCATAGATAAGAAAATTTTTATAATGAAAAATCGAACCAACCTTTATCAATTCTATCGATAAAAATCACCTAGTCAAGTAAAAGAATTCAATAATTCCCAATTCAATTCCATACCTCGATAACGGTTCACTTTCGTTCGTCTCCTGATATGCACCTACCCCAGTCAAGCCGGGCATACACCAATGGCGCACTCCTTCATCTGTCACTCAGTTAGCTACTAAACTTCACCCTCGCGGGTTTCAATTTCCTCCTCGTGGCACACAAACGACGGTGTGATAGTCTTGGAGGACTCCTCGAGTTGGGAGGGGTAGAGAGATTCTTTGTCGGCCACAGCCTTTTTCTGGCGTTTCTGCTAACCAATCTTCAACTTGTAGGACTCGTCCTTGTTGTGCTCGATCCTCAAGTCTTGGACTACATCCTGTAGGCTTCGTAACTCTGCTAGACTTTTGTTGCGCGTATCGACCCGCTCGGCGATGGTCCTCTCCTTATCCCTTTGTGATTCTACAAGTGCAAGGTATTCGTCCCGATCCTTGGTTGCCTTGAGCCGTTCGGCGTTTCTCGATTCTTCGACGCTTCGGGCGGCATGGGACAGCTCGAGGTATTTCCGTAGCCCCATGACACTCTCAATATTCTCTCGGATCACTTGGCCCAGTTGGTCTTCTGAGAGCTTTTCTCCGGCGGTCATGGCGTCAAAGAGGAAGTATTGGGAGAGTTCCTTCGGGAGGTTGGCCTTGATGACCTTGCTGACTTCGCCTTCTGACAACAGCCGCTCTCGGTCAGATCTAACGCTGGATGCTCTAGAACAAGCCAGCTCGTAACAATAAAATAAATCAAAGGAAGTGAATCGTGTCAAAAATTTCTATTCTACCTTGCCTTGATTCAGAAGAAATGGCAAAAAAACGAAATCAAGAACTCAGGATCTCTCGTGATCTAGCCATGGAGCTTGGCAAATTGGCTGTAACAACATCGAAACAAGGCTGGTACCTCAATACGAATAAAGAAAAGAGAGATATCTCTGTTTTCGTTCAAGATTCCTTATCCCAAAAGGTAAGCATCCCGCCTGATTTTCCTCTCCCATTCAACGAGCAGCGGTTCGACCAAATGACCATTCAAGTCTCTAACGAGACAACGCTTCAAGCAGCCAAGCGGTTGCTCGTTACCGGAACGAATGTCCTTGCTCTTAACTTCGCAAACGGGGTAAGTCCAGGCGGTGGATTTCTCCATGGCGCCCTGGCACAAGAGGAATGTCTTTGTCGATCGAGTGCTCTTTACCTTTCACTTCAGGACGACCCCATGTACAAGCATCACGCGGCACGGTCACAGCCAGATTCTACCGACTGGGCAATTTTGTCACCTAAGGTTCCCGTGTTTCGCACCGATGAGGGAACCATCCTCGAAACTCCATACCTCCTGAGTTTCTTAACCTGTGCGGCTCCGTACGCACCGACCATCGGTAAACAAAAATCAGCCGAGCTCATGAACAAGCGCATACAACGCGTTCTCGAGATAAGCAGAGCTTATCGCTATGATGCGCTAGTTCTCGGTGCTTGGGGTTGCGGAGCGTTCGCAAATGATCCTTTCACAACGGCCCAATCCTTTAAAAATGAACTTTTTGGTGACTTTGCTGGCGCCTTCCAGCAGGTTGTTTTTGCTATCACTGACTGGTCGCCCGATCGACGACTGCTCGGACCATTCAGGGATAGTTTCTAAAGCATCACCCAGGGCCTGTTATTTTCCTGATTTTTTAAAAGCGGCTACCAGGACTTCCGACAACTCATCCATACTAAACGGTTTGGGCAAACTGCCTGAAAATCCATATTTGAGCGGGTCGATCAGTGCCGACTCATTCGAATAGCCGCTAGAGGCCACTGCCGTTACGTCAGGGTCAAGCTGTTTTAACGATTTTAAGACTTCCAGGCCACCAGGACCGCCTTTAATTGTCAGGTCAAGAATCACTGCGACAACCGGGACACCTGCTTTTTGATGCTCTTGATAAGCCACCTCTAATTGCTCACCGTGCTCAAACACCTCTACAGCATAGCCGAGCCTTTCAAGCATTGACGATGCTATGCTTCGCGCGTATTCCTCATCATCTAAAAATAAAATAAGGCCCTGCCCGGTAGAGCTTGTTTGCGTTTGGATATTGGGCTCTTCCTCGGCAGTTAAAAGAGGCAAGTACACCCTAAAAGTTGACCCCCGTCCCATCACCGAATCCGCTTCGATGGCACCCCCATGCTTGCGTACCACCGAAAAACAAATGGATAATCCTAAGCCAGTTCCCTCTTTTTTTGTTGTAAAAAAAGGATCAAATATTTTTTTTAAGGACTCTGGAGGAATGCCATATCCTGTATCCTGTAAAGCTACCTCTAAGTAGTCTCCTCGCCCTAATTTAAGATCGGAGCGTTCATAGTCTAAGCGTTTCGCCATCGATAGGTTCAACGAGCCGCCTTGAGGCATGGCCTGCTTGGCGTTCATCAAAAGATTCTCAAATACTTGCCCTAACTGGGCTTCATTCCCCAAAATATAATAGGTTTCGTCGTCTTGTCGGTTCGTTAGAACAATGCTCGAGCCACTCAAGGTAAATTCTGAAATATTGTTAACCATCTCAGCGATGTTAAATCGCTTCTTTAAAGGCTGACCACCTTTGGCAAATGTCAACAACTGTTGAGTCAGGTTTCTGGCTCGGTTAAAAGGATTTAAGGCCCTCTCCAAGTACATTTCTACCTTGGTTGAATCCGCTGAATTCATTTTTGCTAACTGCAAAAATCCAAAAATCCCTGTTAAAAGGTTGTTAAAGTCATGGGCTATACCCCCAGCAAGCAAACCTATCGATTCCATTTTTTCAAGTTGTCTTAAGCGTTCATCAGTTTTTTCTTGCTCTGAAACATCGCGCAGCAAAAATACACGGGATATGCCCGAACCCTGACGGTCACTGACGGTGGTAGACCCCACTTCCAGTGGAAATGCTTTTCCCGCCTTATTAACAAAGGGGATTGTTTTTATTCCGGTGATCGATAAAATTTCTGGCGGCAAAGTCTCGTTAGCAAACGAGGCTTGATGGCTTTCCCAACCCAACAGCTGTTCACAATTTTGATTGAGAAAAGCGATTTTACCCAAGGAATCTAGGGCGAGAATGCCATCGGCCATACTTTCTAAAATCAAGGATAAGCGTTCTCGCTCCTGGGCTAACTGGCGATCCAGCTCTCGTCGAAATTGAGCTTCAAAACGAGCTTCTAAGGCAAACGCTACATCGGCAGCCAGAGCAGACATGAGCTTGGTTTCTTCTTCTGAGAGCTGATCTTCTTGGGTCTTGATCAAAAACGCACCCCAGGGACGACCCTGAATACGAATAGGAAACAGTCCATAGACCTTTGAGGCGTCTTCACTGGCGTGAATCACAGGGATAAAAGGAAAAGAATTCACTTCAGCAAAGGGCCGATAGGCTTCGCTAGGTTCTTCACCAAACGAGGTTTCTAACTGCCAACGATTATCATTCCAGGTCGCAAAGCCAGACCAAATAAACCCACCTATGTGCACTGCGATTGATGCGATAGTACCTAACAGGGAACTAGGGTCGAGAATTCTGACAATCGCCTGATTGGTTTGGCTGAGCAGTTGGTAATACCGGGTTAAAAGGCGGTTTTCTGCGTCTGATGCCCGCTGAGCTTTCCGTGACTGGGCTTCTCGGATTTCGCGTTCGACAGCACGTGGTAAACGTTTAAGGGCGTTTTTCATGATATAGTCATGGGCACCCTTTTTCATCATCTCTACCGCTAAATCTTCGCCAATCATTCCCGAAAGAACAATAAAAGGTATATCGAGTTTTGATTCCTGAAAAATAGTTAGCGCGTCTAGGCCAGAAAATCCTGGTAAACGGTAATCGCTAATGATGAGATCCCATTCAGACGTTTGCAGGGCCCGCTTAAGCGCCTCGGGTGTTGTTACTCTCTCGACGTTCCACAAAAACTCCGTTTGAGCCAGCTCTCGCTTGATTAAAAACTCATCGTCTTCCGAGTCCTCAACAAGGAGCAGTCTTAAGGGAGGCTTCACCTTCGTCCCCTTCGAGGCGGAAAAGTCTGAAAATCCATAACCTCATTTTGACCCGACTTTCACGAAGAAACAAGAGATTTTGCGGAATTTGGTCGCAAGTCGGTCGAATCTAACACCCAAGCAGGCAGAATCTCAAGAAGTCGTTGAAAAAGTTCACTTGATCGTCCTAACTTTTGAAAAGGAGGACTTAAAGCTTGACGCCATTTACGAGCTCCAGGAAAGCCCGCAAAGAGGGAGGTCATGTGGCGCGCAATTTTATAGACGGAAATCTCGCGTTTTTGCCACTCATCCACATACGGCATGAGAGCTTCGATAACCTGCCTTCGCGTAGGACGTGGTGTACCAAACACTTCCTCTTCAGCGACTGCCATAAAGTAAGGGTCTTCATAAGCGGCGCGTCCTAACATGACACCGTCAACTCGACTGAGCTGGACTTTTAAGTTCTCGAGTGTTCGAATTCCGCCGTTAATTTCGATGGGCAAGTGGGGCACTTCGGCCTTTAGACGATAGACATCCTCATAACGTAGCGGAGGAATTTCGCGGTTTTCTTTGGGGTCAAGACCTTTTAAAATGGCTATCCGGGCATGGACAATGACCCGGTCCGCCCCTGCCTTTTGCACGGCTTTCACAAACCGTAGCATGTCCTCGTAACTTTCAAGCCCGTCAATACCAATGCGATGCTTTACGGTCACAGGCCTCGAGGTGGCTTTTTTCATTGCCCCAACCAGCCGAGCGACTAAGTCTGGTTCGGCCATCAAACAGGCGCCAAAATGTGCTTCTTGTACCTTGTCAGAAGGACAGCCGCAATTCAGGTTATATTCATCGTAAGGCCAAGCTTCAGCCTTTTGAACAGCCTTCGTCAGCTCTAGTGGGTCATCACCCGCCAACTGCAAGGATAACGGTTTTTCAAACGGATCAAAGCCAAGAATGCTCTCTTCATGACCATAAAGGACTGCGCCTGTTGAACGCATTTCGGTATAAAAAAGACTGCGTGGAGCCAAAAACCGTAAATAGTAGCGAAAATGCCGGTCACTCCAGTCAACCATCGGAGCCACAGATAAGCGAGGAAGGTTCATCGGCGTGCCAAACTCTCCAGGTACGTCAGAACCAACTCCATAAAGGGGCCAGTTTGACGGGCTAAGGGGGTAAGTTCTTTCATTTTTTCAGCGGTTTGGACATAAGGACCAGGGGAAAGTTCAGAGCTACCCGCACCGAGAAATTGTTCAAGTGCTACGGCATCTGTTTCACCATGAAATTGTAAGGCCACGACGCGGTCGCCCCAAAGAAAGCCTTGCTCAACCGTTGCCGCTGAAGAAGCCAGACGTTGAGCCTGAGGTGGGAGGGTAAACGTATCGCCATGCCAATGAAAAAAAACAGGGTCTTTCAGAATTGTTTCACCGGCTAACCAGGACGGAAGGGGTGAAGCCCAGGTCACAGGAAACCAACCAATCTCTTTTTCACGGTTTGGTTTGACGGTTCCCCCCAAAAGGTGTGCAAGAATTTGTGCCCCAAGACAGATGCCTAAAATAGGAACTTGTACCTTGAGACAAGCTTGAATAAACTCAAATTCTTGGGCCATCCAAGCGTAATCCTTGTGATCATAGACTGACATGGGGCCACCCAAGATGATCAACAACCCAAGTTCCTCGGGTTGAGGATAGTCGCTTTTAGGCGAAAAATAGGCCGTCCTAGACAGCTGGTGGCCACGAGCGAGCAACCACGGCTCCATCGTCCCTAGCCCTTCGGACGGCGTATGCTGAAGATAATGAACGTTCAAGCTTTAAGCTTCGCGCGGCGGGCGTGGCTTGTTAACAGCCTCGTTGACCCGAAGGCGCCGACCTTCAAATTCTTTTCCATCAAGTTCTTGAATCGCTTTGGCTACACTCTCTGCCTGTGCCAGCTCGACAAAGGCAAAACCACGCGGTTGACCGGTTTCACGATCTGTAACAACACTGACTGAAACCACTTCACCGAAGCGGGAAAAAAGGGCTTGCAAGCCTTCACTGGTAGTCCTGTAGTTGAGGTTCCCTACATAGATCTTCGTTCCCATGACCCATCCTTAACGTTGAGTATTCCTACCTATTCTAAAAACCAAAATCCGATTCCGTCAATCAAAGATTACTAAAATTTCTGTCAAAAAAAAGAAGCTTGACCGCCCGGGTTCAGTTGTTTCAAACAGGCTGTAAACAATTCCATACAGACCCGAGAATCATCTTCAGCTCGGTGAGCCTCAAGACTGGTGATCTTGAGATCCTGTGCCAAAAGTTGAAGTTTGTAGTTGCTCCGCCCAGGAAAGGCCTTTTGGGCCATCTTTTGGGTGTCGACCACATCATTCTTCAGTTGGCCTAAGCCCCACCGGTTCATGGCAGACCTAAGAAAGGCAACATCAAAAGAGGCATTGTGGGCCACCAAAATTGCCTGCCCAATAAAATTCAGAAATTGAGGAACAGCTGTTTCACCAGTAGGGGCATCTTTCACCATGTCATCCGAAATGCCATTGACTGCCGATGCATCGGCGGGAATGGGAATCTCGGGGTTAACCATTTGAGAAAAGCGTTCCAGCTCTTGATTATAACGAAACTTCACAGCTCCGATCTCGATAATGCGATCAAAATTGTACGACAGTCCCGTTGTCTCAAAGTCAAACGCCACAAAGATCAATTGAGGGTTTAAAAGGTGCTGGTACTCGGTGATTTCTTTCATCAGTCAATCCACTTGTCCAATTCGGCACGAATAGCCGCAACTTTCGCTGATACGATTTTTTCGGCATCGGCAAGCTTTTGTCCTGCTTGAGCGCGGCATGAGGCATAAAACTTAATCTTAGGCTCGGTTCCCGAGGGTCTAACAGTTACTAAACTTCCATCTTCCAAAAAGAATTGCAAAACATTACTCGAGGCCAAAGTTTCGGTTTTTTTCTTGGTTCCATCAGGAAAACTAGAGGTGCCATCATTAAAGTTGATCATCTTGGCCAGTTTGAGTCCACCTACACTCTGAGGCGGCTGTTGACTCAGGCGAGTCATAAACGACTTCATCTTTTCAAGACCGGTTTGACCTTTAAAGGTTTTTGAAATTTGAATTTCTTGAAAGTACCCCAGCTCCTCGTAGAGCGCATTGAGTGCTTGCAGAACGGTTCGCCCTTGACTTCGATGATACAAGGCCATTTCGATGGTTAAAGCCGCCGCCGACATCGCATCTTTATCACGAACAGAGGTACCCACTAAAAAGCCATAGCTCTCTTCTGTGCCAAACAGGTAGGTCTCACCGGATTTTGAGGTCTCGAACTCACGAATTTTCTCACCAACATACTTAAACCCAGTTAAAACCTTGTAGCTTTTGACACCATACTTGGCGGCAATCAAGTGATGAAGTTCTGTCGTTACAATACTATTGATAAATACTGGGTGGGCAGGCATCTTGCCCTGTTCCTTAAGCGTCATGAAAAGATAGTCCGCTAACAGTGCCCCAAGTTGGTTACCATTGAGCAAAAGCCACCCTTGGGCCGATGGAACACCAATGCCTAGCCGGTCTGCGTCAGGGTCAGTCCCCAACAGCAGGTCGGCATTGATTTTTGCAGACAGGGCAAGTCCCATATCCATGGCAGATTTTTCTTCGGGGTTTGGTGAGGTTACCGTAGGAAAGTTCCCATCGTAGATGGCTTGTTCGGGCACCAAGGTTAAGTTTACGCCCAAGTCTTTCATGATGGCAGGCAACTCTGTGCCCCCCGTTCCATGAAGGGGGGTGTAAACAACCTTGAGATTCTTCCCTTCTTTTTGAAACAACTCTTTACGCAAAGCCTGAGCTTTCACCATGGTCTGATAGGGAACGTCAATTTCATCTTTGATATACACGAGCAAACCCTTGGCCAATGCGTCTTCTTTCGTCATCGTCCGCGAAAAGCCCTGGGTTTTTTGAACCTCGGCAATGATTCCTTCGTCGTGCGGAGGTAAAACCTGCGCTCCATCGTTCCAGTAGACTTTATAGCCGTTGTATTCAGGAGGATTGTGACTCGCGGTCACTACGATGCCTGTCGTTGCCTTTAAATGGCGCACGGCAAACGAAAGGACCGGTGTGGGTCGCAGCTCAGGGAACAAGAAGGTTTTAATCCCATTGGCACAAAGTACCAAAGCGGCTTCAAGGGCAAATAAATCAGAATACCGACGGCAATCGTGGGCAATAACGGCACTCGCCCCAGCGGGAACGGCAGAATTCACATAATTCGCCAAACCCTGCGTGGCACTGCGCACCATGTACGGGTTCATGCGGTTCGTACCACCACCAATCACCCCGCGCAGACCCCCTGTTCCAAAACTCAAGGACGTGTAGAACCGATCGCTCAGTTCCGCATCTCCTTGGTTCTTAAGCAGGTTTTCCACTTCAGAGCGGAAAATAGGGTTGGTTTCTTTTTCCACATACAAAGCAGCCTTTTGGCGAATTTCGTCAGTTGTCATGCGCTTCTCCTTTTTTCACTAGGATATTTTCTTCTAACCAGTTACTGAGCTGGTGCGGTGTTTGAAAGATCTCAGCGGCACCTGAGCTCTCTAATTCTTCTTGCGAACGAAAACCCCAGGCTACCCCTAAGGGCAAACACCCTGCGTTTACCGCTGTTTGCATATCGACAGCCGAATCCCCCACAAACGCCGTTTGTTCCGGTCGCAAGCCCCAACTGCGGATCATGTCCTGCACGGCTGTGGGGTCCGGTTTGTGCGGCACACCAGCACGCGCCCCCCAAACCTCACGAAAAGGAACGGTGGGGAGTAATTTTCGTACTACCGCTTGGGCAACCAGGTGTTCCTTATTCGACAAAACTCCAAGGGTCAAAACGTTCGAAAACCGTGCCAAAAGTTCGGGAATTCCCTCGTAAAGAGAAGAATAAACCACCGGAAACTCTCGGTAAAGGTTAAGCACTTCCTGATAGGCCTCTTCTTCTTCAGTTTCGGTTAACGAACGGTCGGCGGCGCTCGCAACGAGTTTGCGTAAACCCCAGCCCACAAGGGGACGGTATTCCCCAACACTCAAGGGACGACAACCCAGGCCTTCAAGAACCTTGTTGACCGAAGAAGAGATATCCTCCAAGCTATTGACCAGAGTTCCGTCTAGGTCAAAAATGACGGCGACAATTCGAGGCATAGCTTCTGATACCAAATTTTGAAGGAATCCGTCCAGTGGAGGAACCTGATTTTCCCAAAAAAGGGGGAAAAGCTTTTGAACGATTTTATTCTGCTGTGTGGGGCGAGCGATGGCCCCGCCTCCGCGAAGCTTTACTTCAAGAAAGTGCCCCCCAAGGGATGGGTGAAGGTGTTTTGCTTCAGCCCTATTATCTCGATACAGCCTCTCGCCTGGCCGCAGAACTGCTTCCCGTCTCGCCGGGGGACAAAGTCTTGGACCTGTGTGCGGCACCAGGGGGCAAAACTCTGGTCTTGGCCCAAAAACTCAGGGGTCAAGGTAGCTTAGTATCGAATGAGCTAAGCTCGGCACGCCGCGAAAGACTAAAAAGAGTTCTCCGTGATCATTTACCCGAAATTTGGCAAGGCTCTGTGAGTGTCACGGGCAAAGATGCCACCCGTTGGGGTCTGTATCAAAAGGAAATCTATGATGCGGTTCTTTTAGATGCGCCCTGCTCGAGTGAGCGTCATGTTTTGCACTCGCCCAAACATCTGGAACTATGGTCACCGCACCGGACAAAAGCCCTTGCTCAACAAGCTGTCGCCCTGCTTTGTAGTGCTCTCGAGACCGTCAAAACTGGCGGCTTTGTTCTTTATGCCACTTGCTCTGTCTCACCTGAAGAAAACCAAGGGGCTCTAGAAAAATTTCAAAAAAAAAGGCCTGGTCGATGGGCTGAAGTGCCCCTCTCCCAGGCTATCGGTGAGCGCCAAAGTTGGGGGTATTTGATCCTTCCAGACACCCACCAGGGTCAAGGCCCCCTCTTTTTCTGCTTATGGCAGAAGCTCGCTCCTTAACATTTTAAGGCAACATCCTTAGACGGAAACCCGTTAAACAAACTCCTGAAGTTCCCGAATTGTTCGTAGGCCTCTTAGCTTTGTGATTGCTTTTTCTTGAATCTGGCGAACTCGCTCACGAGTTATACCCAAAAGTTTGCCAGTTTCTTCAAGGGTCAACGGAGCTTCACCCCCCAAACCAAAACGCAACTGCAAAATCCGCATTTCGCGTTCACTCAGCTGTTCTAGGACCGAGCCCAAGGTATCTTGCAACGTCAAAGAAAAGACATTGTCGAACGGCTCTTGAGTCGATTCGTCGCGGATGAGATCAGACAACCTCGTAACGCTGTCATCGTCAACCGTCCCATCCAACGAGGTCGTTTCTTGGGAAATTTTAAGAATCTCTTTGATTTTGTCCTCAGTGAGGTTCATATACTCGGCTAATTCTTCACTCGAAGGATCTCGACCTAGCTCTTGAGTCAAATGCTTGGCCACAAAGTAGCATTTCTTGATGGTATTGAGCATATGAATGGGGATGCGGATCACCCGACCTTTGTCCGCCAACGATTTAATAATCGCCTGACGAATCCACCAGGTTCCGTACGTTGAAAACCTGCACCCCTTGGTATAGTCAAAGCGTTCAACGGCTTCGATCAACCCAATATTGCCTTCATCAATCAAATCAAGAAGCGTAAGACCACGATGTTGATACTTTTTGGCAATCGAGACGACCAAACGCAAGTTTGCGTTAATCATACGATTTTTCAAAACCAAGAGTTCTTGTTCCAAAGCCGTGATTTGATTCTGCAGAACGGGGTCTGCAGAATCGACCTCTTTGGTAGCCACAACCCGTTTCAGCTCTCCCTTCGCCTTTTTGATACACTCGCCAATTTCTTGCTCTTGAAAAACATTGAGCAAGGGGAATCTTGAGATTTGCTTCAAATATAGGGATAACGGATCAGATTCACTATTATCCGGATTGTTCGAATCAAGTTCATTCATTAAATATTTTTGGTCTTCGGCATCCAGGACACTTTCGCTCACACGCATGACTACCCCTGTTGTTTTTTAACGTTACCTTGCTTCTTCCGAACCGTCAAATCAAATTACCAAAAACCTCCCTGAAATGGATCCAAGGGCTTGCCCTTTTGGGAAACAAAAAAAATCAAACCCATTTGACTCGAAAGAGTCCCCAGCTTTTGACCTTTTTTGACATTCTCGCCGTATTTTACCTCACTTTGTTGAAAATTTCCAAACGCAAAGACAAGATTTTTCTCATTTTCGATTAAAATTACAGGCCCAAGCCCCGCATAGTCCCCTTTATACAGAACAGTACCATTGCAAACTGAATAAAAATATCCTTTTCGCACGGGAAACTGTGCCATTTTCAAAAGTCCTTCGGGACCTTGAGGAACCACAGTTTCAGGCCAATGCAAGTCGGAATTGAGCTTTTGGGGGGGAATATACAAAATTGATCCCGCGACCAATTGTTGGGGTGACGAGATTGCGTTCCAGGCCATCAATTGCGAAGGCGAAATTTTCCACCGGCGGCCCAAAGAATAAAAGGTATCCCCAGGTTTAACTTGATAAGCTTCGGGTACGACGAGTTTGGTTCCCTCTGCTAAAGCTGTTCTTTCAAGACCAGGGTTGCTTTTTTTTAAAAATGTCCACGGAACCCCTGTTTTTTGAACAATACTTTCTAAGGTGTCCTTAGCGGTCACAACATAGGGTAAGGGGTCAGCGAAGCCAGCCAGGGATACCATGGCCAAAGTCATGACCGAGAGAAGAAACTTTCGGATCACCATGACTTTAGTTTCGGTTTATGACTGGGTGAAACTTAACCTCGGCAGGCTCACGAAGGGCGAAGAGTTTTCTCTTTTCTTCCTGTAAGGAAAAATGCCGTGAGACAAAGCACGCCAAAGATGACCAGGTTAATCTGTAAGGAGGTCATATCAGCCCACACCGTAACATCTCGGTCGCCATGAAGGAACTCTAAGCCAAACCTCAACAACGAATAGCCCCCCAGATGAAAAAGAGCGACTCGGTACCAATTTTTTCCTTGTTTGGCGAGGGAGTTGACTAACAAAATTGCTAAAACCATCAAACCCAAGTCACCCAAAGACTCATATAATTGCGTTGGGTGTAGCGGGACGGTGACTAAGCTGTCCGGTTTGGTGAAGCCTTGGCTAACCGACCACGTCCAAGCAGGACTAGGGTACTGAGTATTTAACTGAAGGCCAAAAAGATCATGCCCATACTTGGGTTCTCGAATACCCCAAGGAAGATTAGTCGGAATGCCCCAAGCATCGCCGTTAAGAAAGCAACCAACCCGACCCACAGCCTGTCCTAAAAAGACTGCAGGTGAAGCAACAGCAAAAACCTTCCAAAAATTTTGCTTTTTCCAGTGGTAATAGCCCCAGCCACCAAGAAAGCCGCCTAACAGACCGCCGGTAATACTGTAACCGCCGCCCCAAAACTGAAGAAAAATGGCAGGGTCAGAAGTAAGAGTTTTTAAATCCCAAAAGACAAAGTGAAATGTCCGGGCTAAAAGCACCGCACCAATGATGATCCAAACGAAGCTGTTTTGCAGGGTCTCGACACTGAGTCCAAATTTTTTGAACCGTTTTGCTGCGTACAGGTAGGCAACTAGGAATGAAATGAGGTAGTACAAGCCCTCATAATAGGGAATAAATATGCCTAATTGAGGGATATTCAGGTGTATGGGAAACAAGGCAAAACCTCCACAAACAATCTATGCTTCCAAAGCGATTCTATGCATTTATGAACAATCTTGTAAAGCCGTAACTTAATTTCGCCAGGTTAATTCTGAGCTTAAACTGACAACCTCGCCGATAACAATGACAGCGGGTGCGCCAATTTGCTCCCTGAGCAACAGTGCCGGCAGGTCTTGCACTGTGGTGATGCGCCTCACCTCGTCACCCGGTAAAGCCGAGCGCAAAACCGCTGAAGGCATTTCAGGCTTCATTCCCCCATTTATTAACCCTTGACAGATTTCTTCGGCGTTTGAAGTGGCCATTAAAAAGATTAACGTTCCCCCTAGCCGTGCCATCGCCTCATAGTCAAAGTCAGGGACCCCTACTTCGGCGGTGTGCCCGGTAAAGACATGAAAAGATCGACTCAATTGACGAAAGGTTACAGGAATTCCCGCATACTCGGGAACGGCAATTGCCGAAGTAATACCAGGAATGACTTCACACGGGATGCCGGACGCTAAAAGGTCGGCAAGTTCTTCGCCCCCGCGGCCAAACACAAAGGGATCCCCCCCTTTTAGACGCACCACCTGGTACCCCTTTTGAGCCTCTTCAATTAAAATCTCGTTGATTTCCTGTTGAGATTTTTCATGGGAGTCGGTTCGCTTACCTACAAAAATACGACGAGCCTTTTCGCCTGCCATAGCAAGAATTTCTGGAGAAACAAGCCGATCATAGACAATCACCTCGGCTGACTTAAGAACTTCAGCTAAACGAAGCGTCACAAGCCCTGGATCCCCCGGAC
Organism: bacterium; assembly: GCA_021781625.1. Next base: position 1,358 of record JAJXWL010000014.1, on the reverse strand, counting down.
CACTCCCCGCCAACCAAACTCGGCCCTTCACACCCCACCTCCGTCGTTAACTTTACCCGAAAATCAAAACCTAAGCAAAGTAGCAAGAAAAGAATGACACCTCTCAAGCAAAATGTTAAGTTAGACTCAAGGAGATCTCTTTAATGAAGAACAAAATTCCTCAGCGACTTGCCAAGGCCAGCTTTCTGGTTATCCTCCTGTCCTTGCTTTCAAGCTGTGTCGTTTTATGGCCTGCCGGCTGGCGAGGTGAACGCGATCATGATCATGCCTTTCACGCCCGTGAACACCACCATCATGACGATGACTAGGCGACATTCTTAAGCACGAATAAAAAAAACCGCCCCAAAAGGGCGGTTTTTTCATCCAAGTCTGCTTGTAATCGCTAAATTACTTCTTAGCAGGAGCAGCGGTGCCAGTAGCAGGTGCTGTAGCAGTGCCAGTTGCGGCAGGAGCTGTCGTTGAACCTGAACTCGTAGACGACGTGTTAGAAGAACTAGACGAACCAGAAGCGCTGTTAGAAGGCTGGTCGAAATTGGTTTCGGTAGCCATCTTCTTTTGCTCCAAAGCACGGAGAACCAAATCGTTCCCTAAACGAGACAGCTCGAAGTTTCGGGCAGCCTGTTCGCGCTGTTGAAGGATACCCCATACAGCTTCATCGTTAATATCAGTGTTGTTATTCAAGTTCGCCAAGTCGTAAATAACCTTGATGTCCTTGATGTAGCAAACCATATCGCCACCTTCGTCTGTGGCGTCTCGATGAATCCGAATCGCTTTCAACTTAATGAAAGGCTCATCGTGGGGATACAAAGGACTAACGGTCAAGTCGCGATCGCGTACCTGTGACTGATAGTCGGGGTTATCCCACTGAAGCGACTTCCAACCGTCAAAGTTCAGATAGCCGATGAAGATATCTTGTACATCGCCATCCTGGTTTGAAAGAAGAAGTGACAAACCTTCGGGATAATTCCGCCCCAGAACATTCACCTGAATCGCTTTAATGACACCGACATTCTTAAGAACGCCATAACCATCAAATTGAGAACCAGGCTTTTCTTGGTTTCCTTTCAACGTCGCATAAGCGGGGATATCGAACGGAGGTACGATATCGGCATACGAGTTGATCGCATAGCTGGGGAAATGCACGCGAACACCAAGAACCGTCTCACCAGCATACTTGCTGGCATTGGCACTGACAGGAGCCGGAGCCACATACGATTCTGAGACATTCTGAATCGTACGAGCGGACGAGGTGAGCTTCACTTCCCAGCTCGGGATTGCCAGGGAGATTTTCATCTTCGCTTTATCGGCAGCGCTGTAGGAAGTCCCCGCCTGACGGCTGTAGTCAATGGTGGTTGGCG
>JAJXWL010000184.1 GCA_021781625.1 bacterium | reverse complement strand
TCTGAGCTTTGAAACCGGCTTGGCCTTGTTTACTCTCTATTCTGTTTTGAATGGCGTGACGCTTTCTGCTGTGTTTCTTGTCTATAGTTTAGGGAGCATTTCAGCGGTATTCTTTATTGCGGCGGGTATGTTCTTCGCCATGAGCCTCTACGGCTGGGTCACCAAAGCCGACTTGTCCAAGTGGGGAAGCATCCTCTTCATGGCCCTCATCGGTGTCATCATTGCCTCGCTAGTCAATTTCTTTCTCCACTCGTCTGTTTTTCAAACCATCATTAGCTTTGTCGGTGTTTTAGTGTTTGTCGGTTTAACCGCCTACGACTCGTTCCGTTTGCGCCGTATGCAAGCCGAACTGGCCGGCGACACGGTCATGCTACGAAAGTTGGGCCTTTTGGGAGCTTTGTCCCTGTATTTAGACTTTATTAACTTATTCCTGATGTTGCTTCAGCTCTTTGGCGGCCGGCGTAGTAATTAAGCGTCATGGACGAACAGGAACGTCAGGCGGTATTGAGCGCTGCCTTGAACGACCTTTCGCGGGTCCTGGCCGAATGTCGGGACCCAACTTTGATTTTGTCGTTTTTAGAAAGCCTTTTGACAACTCACGAAGCCACGGATATTGCGGCCCGCTGGGAACTTGTTCAACGGTTGTCGCAAGGCGAAAGTCAACGGCAAATTGCTCAGCATCTCGGGATTAGTCTGTGTAAAATTACTCGAGGTAGTAAAGAATTAAAAAAATCCGGCTCGTCTTTTCGACGCATGCTAGACTTAAAGCGGTCTTTGGGCTCCTAGCGGAGGTTCTATGTTTGCTCGACCATTCATGCTTGTTCAACAATTGTTAGCGCGGGACGACAACGCGGAAGTGTCGGCACAGGTCGCGGGCTGGTTGCGTACCAAACGCGAAACCAAGGAATTAGCCTTTTTAGAACTCAATGATGGCTCTTGCCAAAAGAATCTCCAAGTTGTTTTGGATAAGTCTGAGCGGGACTGGTCCTCTGAACTGTCTCGGTTGAGCACGGGGGCTAGTTTTCAGGTGAAAGGGAGTTTGAGACCTTCACCGGCGGCCGGACAGAAGTGGGAGCTTTTGGCGCAGGAACTTACCGTGGTGGGAGAAGCTGATCCTACGGTTTACCCTCTGCAAAAGAAAAAACACAGCTACGAGTTTTTGCGTGAAATTGCCCACCTGCGCCCTCGTACGAATACCTTTGGAGCGATAGCACGTATTCGGAATACCACAGCCATGGCCATTCATGAGTTTTTTCAGACGTATGGCTTTGTTTGGGTGAATACTCCTCTCATTACGGCGAGTGATGCTGAAGGGGCGGGGCAAATGTTCAGGGTAACGACGCTGAACTTAGATCATCTTCCGCGTACCTCTGAGGGTAAGCTGGATTGGAGCCGAGATTTTTTTGGAAAAGAAGCTCATCTCACAGTTTCTGGTCAGTTGAACGGTGAGACTTATGCCACGGCCTTAGGGGCGATTTATACCTTTGGACCCACCTTTCGGGCTGAAAATTCTAATACCACCCGGCACCTAGCCGAGTTTTGGATGGTGGAGCCGGAAACCGCTTGGTTAGATATTCAAGGGAACATGGACCTTGCCGAAAACTTTCTCAAGTTCCTTGTCACTCGGTTGTTGGAACGCCATCCGGAAGAACTGGCGTTTTTTGAACAATGGGTACAGCCGGGACTTTTAGAGACACTCAACACCATCGTGGATCGGCCTTTTGCGCGGATTACTTACACCCAAGCGGTATCTGCCTTGCAGGAATCCGGCAAATCCTTTGAGTATCCCGTGTCGTGGGGGATGGATCTGCAGTCAGAACATGAACGGTTCCTCACGGACGAAGTTTACCGAGGACCTGTGATCGTCACGGATTATCCCAAACAAATCAAAGCGTTTTATATGAAGCAAAATCCAGATGGTACCGTACGCGCCATGGATGTCTTAGTTCCCCGTTTGGGCGAGATTATCGGAGGAAGTGAACGCGAAGAAAATTTCGAAGTCTTACAAGCTCGACTCCTTGAATTGGGGATGAACCCAGAAGACTATGCCTGGTACTTAGACCTTCGCCGATTTGGCACCGTTCCCCACTCGGGATTTGGTCTGGGCTTTGAACGATTTTTGCAATATGTCACCGGCATGACCAATATTCGCGATGTCATACCATTTCCCCGCACCGCCGGAAGCGCAGAATTTTAAAAACAATTTCTGAATCCATCAGTCATGAACGAGGAGCGTTGAAGTGAAAACTGTTTTAGTCGCCGGGGGAGCCGGTTATATTGGGTCGCATGCGGTGCACCAGCTCGTTGAACGTGGTTACGAAGTCGCCGTGGTCGATAACTTAAAGACCGGCCGTCGGGCTGCCGTTCACCCCAAGTGCATTTTCTACGAAGGGGATCTTCGTAACAAAGCCTTCTTGTCCCAAATTTTTGAACGCCATTCTTTTGATGCCGTCATTCATTTTGCCGCCAGTTCTGTCGTTGGTGAATCGATGAAAATTCCCTTGGAATACTTTGATAATAATGTTTATGGAACCCAGGTGCTTCTTGAAGTGATGCGAGAGCACAGCGTCAAAAAGATCGTTTTTTCGTCCACAGCGGCGACCTATGGCGAACCAGAAAAGGTCCCCATTACCGAAGAGATGCCCACCAACCCCACCAATGCTTACGGTGAAACGAAATTGGCCATGGAAAAAATGATGAAGTGGGCCGATGTCGCTTACGGAATTAAGTACGTGGCTTTAAGGTACTTTAATGTGGCCGGGGCAAGAGACGGCGGGGATTTGGGAGAAGCCCATGAGCCGGAAACCCATTTGATTCCGCTGGTTCTCAAGGTAGCACTTGGCAAAACACCGTCCATTACGGTCTTTGGACGCGATTATCCCACCCCGGATGGAACGTGTATTCGGGACTACATTCACGTAGAAGATCTCATTGACGCCCATGTACTGGCTTTAGAGTATCTCAATACCTCTTCCACCAGCAATACTTTCAACCTTGGCTCAAGTCAAGGTTTTTCTGTTGAAGAAATCCTCTCTGCTGCTCGTGAGGTGACCGGCCACCCCATCCCCGCTCAAGTAGGACCTCGCCGTGCAGGTGACCCCGCTCGACTGATTGCTGGTTCTGAAAAAGCACGGCAAATTTTGGGGTGGAAACCGACGAGAACTTCTATAGCGCGTATTATTGCAGATGCGTGGAGGTGGCATTCCCGCCACCCTGATGGGTATAATCCTTCTATCTGACGTTGTCAGAGAGGAGTCCCCATGCAAATACTTCAACGCGCTGTCACTTTGGATAATAGGAAAGTTCAAGAATTTACCTTATCCAATGATCGCGGTACCGAGTTGGTTTGTCTCAACTTAGGTTGTACTGTGATCAAACTGACAGCCCCCGACCGTCATGGACGGCGGGAAAATATCATTTATGGCTTTGATCGGCTTGACGATTATGCCCACAACACCCCGTATTTTGGGGCAGTGGTGGGCCGTGTCGCTGGCCGCATTCAAGGAGCAAGTTTTTCACTTCTAGGCCAGACTTATCCTTTAGAGGCTAACGACGGCGGCAATACCTTACACAGCGGCAGTAAAAACTTTACAAATGCCCTCTGGGATGCTGAACCAGAAGTTCGTGCTCAAGAGGTCAGTGTACGTTTTCGTCACTCTAGTCCGGCAGGAGAGGGGGGCTTTCCTGGGAATTTAACCATGGAAGTCGTGTATACCCTAGATAATACGGACGCTTGGACCATTACGTACCGTGCCTTAAGCGACCAAACGACACTTTTGAACCCGACGAATCATGCTTACTTTAATCTTTCTGGTCAAACCGGGATCCAAGACCATTGGCTTACCATCAAGAGTGAAGAATTTTTAGAATTGGATTCACAAGCTATCCCCACGGGAAAACGGCTTTCTGTCGAGAATTCCGTATTTGATTTTCGCCAACCCCGGGCCTTGCACACGGGGTTAACAGCAAAGCACCCACAAATTCAGTGTGTTAACGGTGGGTATGATCATCCGTTTGTCCTGACCACGAGGTTTTCTCGCGAAGCTGTGCTGAGTGATCCTAGCACTGGCCGTGCATTGGTTGTAGATACCGATGCGCCTTCGTTAGTGGTCTACACCGGGAATCATTTGCCTCAAAAACATCAAGCCCTTTGTTTAGAAGCACAGGGGTTCCCCGATGCTATTCATCATGAAACGTTTCCTTCGGTACTCTTGGAGCCTCGGCGGGAGTGGGTTTCGAGAACCCGTTATACGCTGGAAACTTTCTCGGAATGAACCGAGCCTACTGAAAGTGAACCGGGCTTAAAAAAAACCGCAGTCGTGACCACCCAGAAACCCAAACGGGCTCTGGGGGACTGACTGCGGTTGCTGGGGGAATAATCCTAAAACTTAGCTTTGTTCCAGCTTAGTTTTGTTCCAGTTTTAAGGTTTTGGTCGGCTGGT
>JAJXWL010000183.1 GCA_021781625.1 bacterium | reverse complement strand
TAGGATAAAAAGCCCGCCGGCTACGGCCATGAGTCCGCCCGAAAGAACAAAGGTTCCTCGAACGCCCAATTTGAGGCTGATGGTTTGATCTCCACGTCGAGCATCTTCTTCATGTTGATAGATTTGTGTCATGGGGTACACGGCCCATAAAAAGACAGCCGAAATGAGGACGCCTAACCAGAGTTTACCGGAAGTCCAGGGTAAAGGAGCCGCTAAGCCCTGGGCTGTCGCCACGAAGGTTAAGGCCCCTTGGACCAAGCCTACTCCCAGCCAACCTGAAATAGGATGACGTTTAAAGCGTATCGGGGGCCAGCTATAAGCTTTGGAGGCCAAGGTATAGAGGGTGAGGCAGAGCCCAAAAAACACCCCTACCATAAAGCCTGCGCCTAGGGCCAAAACATCCAGAATCCAAGCACTAACAAATAAGGAACGAGTAACGGGGGGCGGTATTTTTAAAAGCCCAATACTATGTTCATCTTTGTCATACCAGCTATTAAAGGCATGGCTGGCCGGATACAGAAATATATGGATAGCTGTAAAGGCGAGAACCAGTCGCCAAAACTCGACTGTGGGGTTAACCACAAGGGCGAAGAGAAAAATCGGTAAAAGAAAGAAACCAAAAGGCAAACGCCAATGAAGTAGGGTGGAACGAAGATCCAATTTAGTCACGGTATCTTAGTATAAAGAGCTGGGCTCACGTCGGGAAGCATATTTTTGACAGATTCTAAAGAAATGAAAGCACGTTCGCAAGAAAAGGAGGCCGGCACGTTTCTCGGAGCTTGGACCATTTTTTTGGATTGACCGGAGGGCCTCCTTTCTGGTAACCTTTTCTCATGAACTTCAACCGATCTACGACGTTGGGCATCCTGGCTTGCCCGGGTGGCAAGGCGTTCGCCGGAGAAGTGATTTCCCACCTCAAGTATATCTACCACAGACGCTTCGAAAAAAAGACAGCTTCTTTGTCGAGGGTGTACAATCTTACCAAAGAAGAAATCACCCGCCAGATGAATTTTGACTACGACTTGCACTCCAATGAAGGGGATCATGAAGGTTCGGTGTATGCCTATCGCCAGCCGCGTTTTGTCGTTCCCGCCAATTTTACCCGTTTTGCCAATGGTGAGTTTAAAACCGAGATAGGTATTTCCATTCGTGGAATGGACTTGTTCATTGTACAAGACATTGCCAATACATACCCTGTAAAATTTCACAATTCTGAAGAACGGTATCAGTTAAGCATTAACGACCACATGGTTTGTTTGATGACGGCCGTCGATGCCGCCATACAAGCGGGGGCCGTGAGTGTGACCGTGGTGTTGCCAGCCTATCCTTATGCCCGACAGCATAAGAAAAAAGGTCGTGAGGGTCTGACCGCCGCCCGGTTCGGTCAAATTCTCGAGAACATGGGCGTCGAGCGAATCCTCACGCTCGACATTCACTCCAAAGAAATTGAAAACACGTTTATTAAATTAAATTTAGAAAATCTTCACGCCAGCTATCAAATTTTGACCCGGTTACACGGCTTGATTGATTTAAAAGACCCCAACCTTGTCATCGTTTCGCCCGACACGGGGGCTGTCGACCGAAATAAGTTTTACGCCTCTTGTTTGTCCCGTTCTTTAGCCATGTTGTACAAAGAACGAGACTACTCCAAACTCAGCATCAGTGCCGGAGAATCCAACATCACCGACACCAAATTGTTGGGCGATGTGCGAGATAAAAACGTTTTCATGGCCGATGACCTTTTGGGGACAGGCGGCACTCTGATCAAAGCTTTCAAGTTGTTGACTGAGATGGGCGCCAAAAAGATCATCGCAGGAATCAGTCTTCCGCTTTTCACTGGCGACGCAATCAAGTATTTTGATGAAGCCTTTGAACAGGGTCTATTTCATCGTATCATCGGAACCAACGCGGTTTATCACGATGAACGTCTTTTAGATCGCCCCTGGTACACTTCTGCCAATGTGTCGAACCTTTTTGCCCGAGCCATCAGTCGTCTTCATGACAACCGTAGCCTTTCGTCGCTTTTGGATAATGCTCAAATCATTCGAAAATTGATGGAATCGTAGTTAGGTATTGATTACTTTTCCCATTTCGAGCGAATGGCTCGAATGATGTCGTAAATTTCAAAGAAGATTTCCACGATGTCAGGGTCAAAATGCTTACCAGCTTGTCCGCGAATGTGATGTAGAACTTTATCTTCTTCCCAGGGATCTTTATAAGGACGTTTGCTGATCAAGGCATCATACACATCTGCCAGGGCGACAATTCGTGCCGATAACGGGATGGCATTCCCTTTTTTCCCGGGGCGCTTCTCAACGGTGAGGGGGTCATTGCGGCCAATTCCGGGATAACCGCTACCATCCCACTTTTCGTGGTGATTCAAAGTGATTTCATAGGCTAGACTATCCCATTCAGAATGGGGATTGCGAAAAAACTCAGCCCCATAGACGACATGCCACTTCATTTGCTCGTATTCTTCCTCGGTGAGGGGACCATTCTTTTGTAAGATTCGGTCAGCAATACCCACCTTACCAATGTCGTGAAGCATGGCTGCCGTGCTTAGAACGTCGCGAAAGGTGACAATTTCGTCGTGGGGGACCCCATGACGTTCTGCCCAGCGTTGATAGATTTCGACGGAATACGCGCCGACTCGCTCCACATGCGGCTGGGTCTCTTCGGGGTCGCGAATCTGGGTCATCTTCAACATTTTATGCACGACGTCTCGCAAAAGCAGGGCTCGTTCGATGGCAACACTGGCATAAAAGGCAAAAAGGGCAACTAAGTTTTTCTCATATTCGCTAAAGGGAATCGACTCACCTTGATCGTTGATTCGATTAATAAGCTCCAGTACCCCCAAGCGTTCATTTTTACTCGTCGTGAGGGGAACAATCAGCATGGACGTAGTTCTGTACTGAGAAATGTCATCAAAAGTGGCATTAAACGTATAAGGTTTTTGGGGGTCAATCGAATACGCATCTTCGATGATCAACGATTCACCAGTTTTGGCTACATAACCCGCTAACGAAGTCAGATCAATAGAAACCGTTTGGTTTGAGTAAATATATTTGTTTGAGAGAAAATCATTACGAAAGAGGGTGTCGTTTTGAACATAGCTGAACTTGAGCACGTCTCCTTCTGCCAGAAAGATGGACCCCGCATCGGCGTGTGCCATGTGCCGTGACTCTGTCAGCAAGGCATCTAACAGCGTGTTCAAATCGCGGACATGATGAAGTTGTTCCAATTTCGCTAAAATGATGTGTAGGTCCTCTGCACTGACATCAAATTTTCGTTTCGTCTGCACAGCACCCTCCTCAGGTTTACAGGTCTATGATATATAGTAAAGGATTTTTCTCAGAATACAAATTCGAACAAGGAGTCTGAGGTGGCGGATCAGCGAATTGATTTCTTAAAAAAGGAACCCTTGTTGGCAAGTCTTGGAGATCAGGTTCTCGAACTCATGCTCCGTCAAATGCGTTTGGTCTCTTTGGAAGACGGTCAAATCCTTTGCCAGGAAAATGCGCCAGGGGATTGTATGTACCTCGTCTTAGAAGGAGAGCTGAGAGTCCTCAAAACCACAACCGAACAAAATGAAATTGAAATTGCTCGACTTGGTAGGGGGGAGCTGGCGGGAATGATGAGCCTATTGCGCCAAGAACCCCGTTCGGCGACCTTGTCAGCAAAGGGGCAAGTGAGCCTAGGAGAAATCTCCCGAGAGATGTTTCTTCAGCTGTTGGCAGAACAGCCCCAATTTGCCCAACACCTTATCGCAGAATTGTCAAAGTATTTAAGGGTTCAAACAGCTCGTTTGGTAGATCTTCAAGCCTCCAAAGTTGACACACGGCCGCGTTTGGCCGTTTTTGATTCAAAGCCTTACATGGAAGAGGCCCTGCGGAAGCAAAACCGTGATCGCTTTGCCTTAACCTTTTTTGAAGCCAAGTTAACTTCCGAGACAGTATCTTTAGCAGCCGGATTTCAAGCAGTGTGCGTTTTTGTCAACGATCGCGTCACAGAAGACGTAGTTCTGGCCTTGCATCAGCTGGGAGTCAGTCACATTGCTTTAAGATGCGCCGGTTTTAATAATGTTGATTTACCTTCTTGCCATCGACTAGGAGTTGCCGTGACTCGTGTTCCGGCCTATTCGCCTTATGCCGTGGCTGAGCATTCTGTAGCTTTAATGATGTCTTTAAACCGACATACCCACCAGGCGTACAACCGAATCCGGGATGGCAACTTTTCGCTGAATCACTTGGTTGGCTTCGATATGCATGGCAAAACGGTGGGTATCGTCGGAATTGGAAAAATTGGTCGTTCTGCCTTCGAAATTCTCAAAGGTTTTGGTTGCAAAGTCCTGATTTACAACCGGTCTCGTGATGCAGAGCTAGAAGCGCGGGGGGGCTTCTTTACGGACTTGCCCACCCTGTTTCGGGAGTCTGACATAATTTCCCTATACTTGCCGCTCACTCCA
>JAJXWL010000182.1 GCA_021781625.1 bacterium | reverse complement strand
CATGGCCAGGAACTTGGTCATTCGCTCGCGGGCTAACTGTTCGCCAGTTTTTTGCTCCAACCTCTTCAGCGATTCTAGAATCTGCTGTTTTATGTTGGCTGCCGTATAGGCATGATCCGTGTGAGCCCCTCCCGGTGGCTCGGGAATAATCCCGTCCACAACGCCAAAGCTCAACAGATCTTGGGGCTGCATTTTTAACTGAGCGGCTGCTTCAGGGGCCTTAGTAGGATCACGCATCAAAATAGAGGCACACCCCTCGGGCGAAATAACCGAATAGTAGGAATTCTCTAGCATAAAGACTTCGTTTCCCACCCCAATGCCGATGGCCCCGCCAGAACCACCTTCTCCTAAAATGAAACATATCACAGGAATTTTTAGCAAAGCAAATTCTTTCAGGTTGCGCGCAATGGCTTCACCGATACCCCGTTCTTCGGCAGCAAGTCCTGGGTAAGCTCCGGCTGTATCAATAAAGGTCACCAATGGTCGCCCAAATTTTTCTGCTTCTCGAGCCAAACGAAGGGCTTTTCGATAGCCTTCGGGATGCGCCCACCCGTAATTTCGCCGGATGTTTTCTTTCATATTACGGCCTTTTTGATGGCCGATAAACGTAACAGGTCGACCATCCATTAGCCCTACCCCGCCCACGAGAGCCGGGTCATCGCCAAACAAACGGTCACCGTGTAATTCCAAGAATTGCTCTGTGATATGAGAAATGACCTCAAGTGTCGTGGGACGATCTGAATTTCTTGCCAAAAGCACCCTTTTCCAGAGTTCTTGTGGCGTAACCCGCCCCTCACTGAGTTTTTCTTGAAGACGCTTTAAATCTGACTGAATATCAACACTGGACTTTTCTGCCAGGGATTGCAGTTCTTGGATCTTCTTTTGAATTTCGGTCTGATCCATTATCTCACCTTTAATCGGGCCATATGGGTATCAATAAGAAAGCCCAAGGTCTTTTTGAGTTCAGCACGAGGAACAATGGCATCAACAAAACCTTTTTGTAAAAGGAATTCTGACTTTTGAAAGCCTTCCGGCAACTTTTGTCGAATCGTTGACTCAATCACCCGAGGGCCAGCAAAACCGATGCTTGCACCAGGTTCTGCAATAATCACATCACCCAACATAGCGAAGCTCGCGGTGACCCCACCATAGGTAGGGTCGGTCAGCACAACAAACAACGGAATTTGTGAAAGTTCCATTTGGGCAATCGCGGCACTGGTTTTAGCCATTTGCATCAACGAGAAAATCCCTTCTTGCATGCGCATTCCGCCCGAAGTGGTAAAAAGCACCACAGGAAGACGTTTTTCAATCGCAGTTAACAAAGCCCTAGTGAGTTTTTCACCCGCAACTGAGCCCATCGATCCCCCCATGAACTTAAAGGTCATGATGGAGAAAATCGCCTTTCTCCCGTCGATTTGAACAAAACCGTTTAAAATGGCATCGGCAAGCCCTGTAGCCGCTTTCGCCTCATTCAGTTTAGCTTCATAACCGGGAAAGCTGATGGGGTTTGTCGTCTGAACTTCGGACGAAAACTCTTGAAACGTCCCCGGATCGGCCAAAAACTTGATCCGTTCTACCGGGGTGATGCGGAAGTGATGGCTACACTGCGGACAGACAAACAAATTGCGTTCCAGCTCGCCTTCATCCAAGTGAGTATGACAGGCCGGACAAGAATGCTTTTGTGCCACAAAGGTACGTTCGTCTTTTAACGGCACCACCTGAGTCGGAGCGGGTTTTTTGCCCGAAAACATCCTGCCCAATAGGTTTGAGAATAGGGCCATTAGCCGATCTCCTTCATAATGGCGTCAAGAACATTGGTTCCAAAACCGCCTTTGCGAAAAATCGACGTGTTGATAATCTTTTTTTGACTTTCCAGGTTGGTGGGGACTCCCTCCAACTTGAACTCATCCAACACCGAGAGCATTTTATTAATCCCCTCAGCTCGAGTGGGTGCCCCAATAATGACTTTGGCCACCATGGAGTCGTAGGTCGGGGGAACAGTGTAACCGGTGTAAAGAAAGCTGTCCACGCGAACTTTAAACCCGCTGGGAGGAAGGTAATATTTGACAGTACCGGGTGCGGTGGCATTGATGCGAATTTCCATCGCATAGCCCTCAAAACGAATATCTTCTTGCTTTACAGATAAGGGTTCGCCGTTGGCTACCCGAATCATTTCTTTGATCAAATCGACGTTGGTAATCATTTCGGTGACAGGATGTTCGACCTGAATGCGGGAATTGACTTCCATAAAGTAATACTGGCCATCTTTGAACAAAAACTCGATCGTTCCAGCACCAAAGTAACCAATCCCCTTGAACAAGCGAACGGCGTCCTCGCCCATCCGTCGACGGATTTCGGGGGTAACCAACGGTGAAGGACTTTCTTCTACCAGCTTTTGGTGGTTGCGTTGCACAGAACAGTCGCGTTCCCCTAAGTAAATCACATTCCCATGTTTATCGCCAATCATCTGAAGTTCAACATGGGCAGCATTTTCGAGGTATTTCTCGATAAAGACCGTTCCGTCGCCAAAGGATTTTTCGGCCTCAGAGCTGGCAATGCGAATATTGTCCGCCAGATCTTCGACCTTGCGAACCACCCGCATGCCTTTGCCGCCACCACCAGCCGAGGCCTTGATGATGACGGGCAAGCCCATATCGCGAACTGCTTCTACAGTTTTTTCAATGTTGGTTACTGCACCCTCTAAGCCCGGTGTACAGGGGACTCCATATTTTTTGGCATTGCCTTTGGCACTGACCTTATCGCCCAACATTTCAATGGCTTGAGGGTCCGGGCCAACCCAAATCAATCCCGCTAATTGAACTTGACGAGCAAATTCAGCGTTTTCGGATAAAAACCCTACTCCAGGATGGATGGCATCCGCGCGAGCATGAAGTGCAGCGGAAATGATGTTGGGAATATTCAGGTAACTGTCTTTGGAGGGAGGTGGCCCAATACAAATGGACTGATCGGCCATTTTGACGTGCAAGGCGTTACGATCAGCCTCCGAATAGACCGCCACAGTTTTAATTCCTAATTCTTTACAAGCGCGGATGATGCGTACGGCGATTTCTCCCCGGTTAGCAACGAGAAGAGATCGAATCATTTCCGGCGGACCTCGAAGAGCGGGGTTCCATACTCAACAAAGGCTTGATTATCTGCTAAGACACGAAGGATCTCACAATCAAACTCAGCCTCAAGTTCGTTCATCACTTTCATAGCTTCAATAATACAAAGGGTTTCGCCTTTTTTGACCACTTTGCCTTCTTCAACAAAGGGAGGGGCATCAGGAGCCGGGGTTCGGTACACAGTTCCCACAATGGGGCTGGTGATAATTTCTCCCGAAGTCGAGGTAGCGGGAGCTGGTGAAGGAGACGCCGGGGGTGAGCCAGCAGGAGCAGGGGCCGGTGTAACCGGCACAGGTGCCGAATGTTGTACAGATGTAGCGGCATAGACGGTATCAGGGTGGCGTTTGACATGAAGTTCCACCGAGCCTTCACGGAATTTCATCTCCGCAAGGCCTGTTGCATTGAACTTTTCTAGAATTGCCACAATGTCTTTGGTATCCATTTCAACTCCTCAAATCAGTCAGGAAGCTACCATGACAAGAATTCCCTGTCAATCTAGCATAAACCCTAGGGCGTTAAAGTCAAGCCGAGTAAAAATCTAGTTGGCAAAATTCCCCGTTCACCGGTATGATAGTGCACATGAACCCCATGGAAGCCCTATTACCCCACCGAAAGCCCTTTCTTTTTGTGGATGAAATTGAGTTAGCCACCTCGGAACAAATTGTGGCTTGGAAAACCTTTCGCGAGGACGAATTCTTTTTTCCCGGGCACTTTCCCGGTTACCCTGTCGTCCCAGGAGTAATTTTGGTAGAAACCTTGGCTCAAGCCGGCGGTGCTGGGGTTCGACAAATGGGGCTTTTGGCCTCAGATGCTCTTTTCTTTTTAGCTACAGTTGAAAAGGCCAAGTTTCGGCGTCAAGTTCGACCTCAAGACAAAGTCCGGCTAGAAATTAACAATTTACGAATTTCTGGCCGCATGCTTCGCCAAAGCGGACGGGCCCTAGTAGGTGATGAAGTTGCCGCTGAAGCAGAATGGATGTGTGTGGTCGGTTCTGCTGAAAAGGCCTAAACCGAATGGGACAAACACTGCCTCAGTTGGTACGTTCTGTCGTCATTCAACGCGAGAACGAACCGGTCCAGTTTGTGAAACGGAATCCTTCAGCTGGGGCTAGTGTTACCAATCCTTTTCAAAAGGTCTCGTACCGCGAGTTCTGGGAAAAAATCCAAAATGTAGCCCTAGGACTTTCGGCCCTAGGGCTTCAACGCGGCAGTCATGTAGCCCTTATTTCTGATAATCGGCCGGAGTGGTTGGTTACGGACTTAGCCATTTTGAGTTTAGGTGCCGTCGATGTGCCCCGAGGCTCTGATATTACCAAAGATGAATTAACTTTTATTTTACCCCACGCTGACTGTGCTCTTGTTTTTGTGGAAGATCAAGGTCAGCTTGAAAAACTGCTGTCTCTTTCAACCCTG
>JAJXWL010000181.1 GCA_021781625.1 bacterium | reverse complement strand
AGACGAGACCATGGTACGTGAATATACTCGGCGTATTTTGGCCCGTTCGGGCTATCAAGTTCAGGCTTTTTCGGACGGGAATTTGGCTTTCGAAGCCTTAAAAGCGGGGTCAAACCAGATAACTATGGTGGTAACGGACATCGTGATGCCGTTGATGACGGGACCAGAATTAGAACAAAAATTACGTGCCAGCGGGATTGACATCCCTTTCTTGTATATGTCAGGGTACACCGACGACGAAATCATCCGGCACGGTGTGTCCGCGAATCAAGTCATGTTTATCCATAAACCTTTCAAGTCTAAGGATTTGCTTGAGAAAATTCGGCAAATTCTGGATCAGCGTAAGGAGTCTCGTCCATAGTCCGCTCATTGATTGTTTTATTAGGGGCCCTTTTCTTGACGGCTTGTTCCGCTCCAGAAAAAGCGGGAACGGCCACTTCCGCCGACGCAGTGCTAAGTTTGTACCGAACACCTGAATTACGTTCTGCCGTGCTGGAGTATTTTAGCCGCTTAACAGAAAACCAAACGATGGCTTCGACCATTTTAGCTGAATGCGACCGTCTCAACTTGCCTCCCAGTTTGGCTTTTTCACTAGCTTGGAATGAAAGCAAGTTTAACCCCTACGCGTTTAACCGCAATCCTGATTCCGTCGATCGGGGCCTTTTTCAGCTCAATTCGAAAACCTTTCGACTCTCCCGCGAAGCGGTCTATGATTTAAAGACCAACACTCGACATGGACTGGCCTTTTTTAAGAAGATTTATGACCGAACGGGAAATATCGCGGATGCCCTGGCCTACTATAATTCTGGCATCCCCGATGCCGATTCACCACGTCTTCCGGCGACGACAAAGGACTACATTCAACGCATCTTGCATGACCGTCAGGCTTTGGATCATGGCGTGATGGCCTGGTTGTTTTTTTCACAACAAACCATGTTGGCTTCTCGGTAAATCCGAAAACTTAAAAATTCATTTGAGTGATTTGAAACTTTGGACGTATACTGCCCAAAAGGTTTGAGGAGAGGGCGATGGTTTGCGTTCTTGCAGTCGAAAATGAGCAATTAAAACATGAGGTGGCGACCTTAGAGGGGTTCGACCAGACCGATGCTTTCGAAGTGGAAGCCGGTGAAGTCTCGAGGTGGTCGCACAGTGAGGCGGTTTTAGTTTTAGATGAAGTCTTTCTTCAGCACTACCCCCAAACCTTAGAGCGACCGATCTCTTTACCAACGGTTTTAGTCGCCTCGGCTCCCCCCAGTGAGACAACTTTAAGTGCCGCTCAGCAGAAAGGTTGGCAGGTTTTTTATCGCAATCCAGAGTCACAAGCCCAGACACGGCAAAATCTCAAAGTTTTTTTAACCTCAGTAGCGCGTGAAGGGTTAGCCGTGAGGCGATTAAATCACTATATTTCCGATTCCTTTCATGACATTATTGATTCTGTTTTGTTAAAGCAGCAGAAAGAACAGATTGAGCACCTCAACTGTGAATTAGAAAGGGTGAGCAAGATTGACTTTCTCACTAACCTTTTGAACCGTAAAGCCCTCCTCGAAGCCTTTGAAAATGAGAAACGTCGTACTGATCGCAACCTTTGGCGTCTAGAAAGATCAGGAAATTCTTTTTTGTCCCCCCCCAACGGAGACCTCACGTCTCATGTGGGAAACTTTTCTTGTTTGATCGTCGATATTGACCATTTCAAGCATGTGAATGATACCTATGGACATTTAATTGGCGACGAAGTCCTACGAAAATTTGGAGCTTTAGTCCGTGAAAAAGGTTTATTCCGCGAAACCGACGTCATAGGTCGCTTTGGCGGGGAAGAATTTGTGATTCTTTTACCCGAGACAAATGCTGACAATGCCAAAGTTCCTGCTGAACGTTTGCGTCAAACCATGCAAGATACCGTTTTTCATAGTGATACGGGGCAACCCTTTCACGTTACCCTAAGTATTGGGGTTGCCCAATTTCTTCCTGAAGAAGGCACTTCCGACGCCCTGATCCATCGTGCCGACCAAGCTTTGTATCAAGCCAAGGCGGCTGGTCGCAATCGTGTCGTTGTTTTTTCTTGACGCGACGGCTTCACACGGGTAGGCTGGCCCCATGGTACTTTCCTCCCTGGGCCGTGCCGGTAATAGTCCTGTGGCTTTACTGGCTTGGCTAGATTCTTCAGCTCTCACTTGGGACAAGGCGGCATGGCAGGAATTGCGCGAAGCTGGGTACGCTGTGGCCTTACTCCCCTTTTCAGCACCTCCAGGGGCTTTAGAGTCTGGTTTAACTCTCTTTGAAGGGGCTTTAGAAGGTCCCTGGCGTGAATCTGTAAGCGGTATCACCTTGAGTCTAAGTTCAGGGTTTTCGCAAGACTTAGAACAGTCTACCCTATCGTGGAGCTTAGACACCAGTTTTAGCTTTTCGTCGTACCCCGAGCGTCAACGCCTAAAGCTTTCCCCCTGGGGTTGGTTTGCGGGGAACCTTAATCCTCATGATCTGCTTCCTCTTACTCTCGCGGCTTGCGCTGCCGGCGCCCAGCTATTAGCTGTCCCCGTGGGAGCCCAGGCTAAAGCCCTGGCCGATGCAGTAAAGACTCTGACGGGAGTCCTGGGACGTGAGTTTTTACGTGCCCCCAAGCCCCCCGAAGGAAGTTCCTTCCGCATGACCAAGAATCTTTCCGGGAACGAAACGACTTCTGGTGCCTTTCGCGTGGGGTATCAGGGGGAACCCGGCGCTTTTAGCGAAATGGCGGTGTTCACTTTATTTCCGCCGACACGAACCGAGGCTGTCCCGTTCAAGACCTTTAAAGAAGTTTTTCAAGCCGTGCTGGAGCGACAGATTGATTATGCCATGCTCCCTTTTGAAAATGCCCTGGCAGGCCCCATTCAAGATAATTATGACCTGTTGCAAGAGTATTCTCAATTAGAAATCGTTGCCGAGACCCAAGTCAGGGTTGAACATAACCTCATTGGTTTTGCCGGTACTCCTCTGGCCGAAATTCAGAGGGTTTTTTCGCACCCTCAAGCGTTGGCGCAAAGTCGACGATTTCTCGAAAGTCATCCCGAGTGGGAAGCTGTGCCCTTCTATGACACCGCCGGTAGTGTGGCGCACGTCGCCCAAGCGAAAGAGCGTCGCTGGGCCGCCATTGCTTCCTCTGAAGCGGCCAAGGTTTGGGGAATGACCATCTTGCAAGCCGGGGTAGAAACGAACCATCAGAACTTTACCCGGTTCTTTCTTTTAGCTCTCCAAGGGGTCGAGCCTGTTGGGAAACCAACAAAGGCTTCCCTGTTGTTCTCGACCCCAGATCAGCCGGGGGCCTTGTCGCGCTGTTTGGCCGTCTTTGCCTCCCATCGTTTAAATATGAAAAAACTCGAGTCCCGTCCTATTCACGGTCGCCCTTGGGAATATTCGTTTTATGTGGATGTTGCCTTGCCGGAAAATCTTTCAGAATTTGAGGCAGCCTTTGAAGAGCTGAAAACGGTCTCTTTGAATTTACGTCTGGTGGGAATGTATCCTGGTCTTAAACCTTAGCGGTGCAACTTCCTACGTGCTTAAGGAAATGCCCAGCTTTTTCAGCTGTTCTTGTTCTTCCCGTGCGGCGACGTACTCGTGTTTGAGCTTGTTCGCATTGGCCAAGGTGGTTTTTATTTGGGAAATTTCAGCTTTGATTCCGCGTATGTGAGCGCGCTTTTCTTTAGGTGACTCGGTTTTAAAATACACATCAAGGCCAATAAATCGCTCGTTATATTTCGTCAAATCTAAAAAGAAACGGTCAAAGGTTTCTAGAATTTCTGTTTCAGTTTTTTGTCCCATCGCTAAAAATTGGGGGCTGGTTCTATTGGCGAGATTCACGAGTATTCTTGTACGGGTCATGACTTCTTCGGTGAACTTTTCAAAGTCAATAGGCATGGTTTTCGTGGTTCCCGTGGCGACATCGTAGGTTTCAATCTCAAAAACGCGGGGTTGGGGTTTGATACCCATCAAGCTGCCCAGCCAGCGTCGAAAGCGTTTACCAAGGGTAAGACGATCATCTTCCAGCACAAGGCTGTTGGTCTTAAGTTTTTTAACTGCGGCTTCGAGCGGGATGTTCAGGCTGGCAAGGGTCCTCAAAGCTTCGAGAATCAAAGCTTTGTAGTCAACGGTTTGTTTAGGCTTCTCTTTGATAGTTGGAGTCACCGTGAGCTTGCGTAGGAGTTCCTCTTTTAAGGTTAGTCCGGAATTTGTTAAGTCTTCATCCAAAAGTTCTTTGATTAATTCAGGGATAAACGGCTGGCCTTTGACGTGGTTGATGAATTCTTTACGAATGCGGAGTTGCACATTATCACTATTGCCAGCCCATTCTTCGGGGGTCAAACGCATTTCTTCCCAAAAGGTGGTTCGGATCAACGATTTGTACTCTTCGCGTTTGTAAAAGGTAATCTTTTTGAGGTCGTCGAATATCTTCGCTTGGTAGGTGGCTAATTGGCCAATCATGTCGTTCACCAACCCGGTCGAGACGTCATCGCCTTTGCGGATTCGGGATGAAACTTCTGCCACTAAACGGGTATTGGCTTCGGCGTTGGTTTCGGTCAGA
>JAJXWL010000013.1 GCA_021781625.1 bacterium | reverse complement strand
TCACAGGTTGCCGGTTGTCGGGAAAGCTCCACAGAAGCGAAAATAAAAACTTTTCGGGGGAATATGGGCGAATTTTGACGATAAAAACGCCAATCTCCACAGTTTTGCAAAATTTTTAATCACGAAACTGAACAGATGCAGACTTAAAACCAACAGCATTGTGTCGATAAGCTGGCCGATTATAGATTACATCCTGTCAGATTTTCGTCTCTGTCGGGGAAAGTTTACGCTCACAGAAAAAACGATCGGCGTAAACGAAAGGATAATTAGTAAAAGCCGAAAGGGGCGACGTAAACTCGTAAGCAACTAGTGAACGTGTTAAAAATTTCACAGGTTGGCAAGCCTATCCGACAAGCGCGTTGCGAAGTTCAAGACTCGGGCATAGCAGAATCTAGGCTATAGCCCCATCAGGCAGGCTGAGTCTCATGGTTTTACGCCCTTGACAGGTATTCGAAGCGAAAGAAGTTGTACACCAATTTTATTAAGCCAACACTGAATTCCGTCCGGCTTTGTCCGATTGTTCTCAAATACATCCTGTTCATCGAGTTCTCCATAAACACAAAAAGGTGCATCATCCTTTCCCTCGCTTTTCGTGGGTATTTCCGACGCTTTTTTTGTCCATACCAGGACGCTCTTTGCGGGTACTTTCAGCTTACGACGAACAAATCGAGATTATCGACAAAGATTTCGTCGATTCGGTAAAGAATATCAGTGTAACTTTTTTTTATTCATTTACTCCTCATGAATTTCTTTTTGAACCTACCATGAGGTCCAATTTACATGGGGATGGCAAGAAAGACTATTTCGCTTCGAGGACTATTTCATCTCACTGAACTTGATCGCTGCCTCCACGCTTACCACATATCCTTTTAGTGTAATAATTAATACGAAGCCAGCCGCCGTTCTATTTCCAATCTTCCAGTTGAAGGCCTGGGATTCTGCGGAACTCGTCGGTATTGTTGGTTACCAACACGAGGTTCCGTGTCATCGCCTGGGCCGCAATCAGCATGTCATAGGGACCAATCAGTTCGCCGCGACGCTTCAAGTCCGACCGTAGCTTGCCGAAGGCTTCAGCGTCGTTATCATCGAAATCAAGAATTTCAAACGGAGCAAGAAACTCGGTGAGCGAAACTCGATTCTTTTCGATATTTTGACTACTGTAAACGCCAAACTGCAGTTCAGCCACCGAAACACTCGAAAGGTAAACTCCTTCATCAATCGCGAGTTTGAGTCTGTTCAGAACATGCTCAGGCTTTCTATTCTTGATGAAGATGCAGGTATTTGTATCCAACAAATACATCAGAGTTCTTCCCGCTCCTGCATCGGTGGTTGCTGCCTCCCATCTGCCATGAAGTCGTCAGTAAATCCGTTCAATCCTTCGAGGAAAGTTTCCCAAACACTGTCTTTGGGGAAAAGAATGACGGAATTCCCAACCTTCTGAATGAAAACGTCAGTTCCTTTGAAGTTGAACTCTTTGGGCAGCCGAACAGCTTGGCTACGCCCATTAACGAATAGTTTGGCGGTTTGCATCGTTGAGGCCTCCGCAAGCAAGTATACATCAAGATATATACCGAGTCAAACAGCCCTCAGAAGTCCGGTTTCTTTTCGCCGGCGCGGAGAGTTGACCTAACGCCTGCTTGTTCTTCGAAATACTTTTCATATTCGTGAATTTATGGGTACCTATTGTCAAATGCAACGCCCTGTAATGGATTGATCACAGGGCGTACTTTTCAATTTCTAGTAATGATATTGCCGTGGGAATCCTTGAACTTTCCAGAAATAATCATGATTAAATCAATCAGAGGCCAAATCCCGAAACCTCCTCCAAACGTTAAAATCATGAGTATGGCCGTTCCAATTTTTCCTGTATAGAATCTGTGCCCACCTACAACCCCTAGAAACAAGCAAAGAAGTAATGCTGTCAACCAGTTGGTTGAAACATCACCGCTTCCACCCCCCTGCTTCTGACGCACGCCACACTTTGGACAAATCTCTGCTTCCTTCTTTATGACAGCACCGCATGATCTGCAAAATGCTTCATCTGCTGCTTTTTCTCGTCCATCACTCATAAAGTACCTCCAAAAAAATTCCAAAGAAAGCAACGCTTCCTTAGTTTTTCCTACATTACCAACAAAATCGTTCTAAATATTACATTGACTGCTGAAAATGTAGTTCAGAAAACTCTTGTACATATCTGGCGATTTATGAGAAAAAATCACTTTTTTAAGTCTAGGTATCAAATACTACTTGTCAAGAAAATGTTTTTTCGTAGCTATTGCAATTGGCTCATGGTAGCGGCAAGCCGGGAATTCGTGATGATTTCCGGGCTTTTTGTACCCAGCGGCTCTACCTGTAGAAATCGGGTGCTGTGGCGAGTCCCAAGATCCCGAGATCAGGCAGAAAGCGAGAAGACCGGGGAAAAAAGCGCAAGACGCTACTGTTGATTCCGGACTCAAACAAAAAGGGCTCCGCTCGTCTCGGGGCGATTCAAGTTTCGGTATGAATCGCCCCTGAAGCCTCAAGGCTACAGTATCGTTCCTGCAATGTTTGAATTAAATTCCTATCACGTTTGCGACGATGCGCAAGTAGGTTTTGGCAAACTGCGTTTTTTGTGACAGGAATCATGCTGTTTTCCGGTTCAATTCTTGTTGCCCCCACCGGCTCTCGGTAAACAAATACAAACTACCGTAGAGCGGACAAGCCCGCTCTTAGCTCAACCGAAGGTTAGGTTGACTCGTCGCGAAAGTTCAAAAAAAGGTGAAAAATATTGAAGCAGGGAAAAAGAGCCTGCCAAAAATGCCTGGTTTGTGATAGAATCAGGAAAACTTTACCTTTGGAGCAACCCCATGGCATCACCCTTATCCGACCTCATCTGGTCCATAGCAGAACTACTGAGGGGGGACTTCAAGCAGTCGGACTACGGCAAGGTGATTTTACCCCTTACCTTGCTTCGCCGTTTGGACTGCGTGCTGGAACCCACCAAAGATGCGGTTCTGACCGAGGCCCAGGCTAAGGCCGACAAGGGAGAGTTTGCCCTGAATGTGGCCCTGAAAAAGGTTGCGGGCCAAAGCTTCTACAACACGTCCAAGTTTACCTTGAAAACCATGCTGGGGGATGCGGACCAGCTCAAACAAAACCTGCTCCACTATATAAACAGCTTTTCTGAGAACGCCCACGACATCTTTTTGAAGTATAAGTTCACCGAGCAAGTGGAATACCTGGCCAGCAAAGACCTCCTCTACATGGTCCTGCAAAAGGTGGTGGCCTTTGATTTGGCCCCCAAAGCGGTGAGCAATGCTGACATGGGCTTGGTCTTCGAAGAGCTTATCCGCAAGTTTGCCGAACTTTCCAACGAGACCGCCGGAGAGCACTTTACCCCTCGGGAGGTCATCCGCTTGATGGTGAACCTGCTCTTTTTGGAGGATTCTGAAGCCCTGACCAAGCCGGGCATCATCCGGACCATCTATGACTGCTGTGCCGGAACCGGGGGAATGCTTTCGGTTGCTGAAGAACACCTGAAATCCATGAACCCCCAGGCCGTCCTCAAGGTTCATGGTCAGGAGCTGAACGACGAATCCTACGCCATCTGCAAGGCTGACATGCTCATCAAAGGTTCGGATGTGAAAAACATCGTGGCCGGGAATACACTGTCGGAAGATGGCTTGCCGGACAAAAGGTTCGACTACCTCATCACCAATCCTCCTTTCGGTGTGGAATGGAAGAAGGTCGAAAAGAAAGTCCGGGAAGAGTATGAAAAGCTCGGGTTCAATGGTCGGTTTGGTCCCGGTTTGCCCCGGGTCAGTGACGGCAGTCTGTTGTTCCTTCTGCATCTGATTTCCAAGATGCGACCCAAGTCCGAAGGCGGAAGCCGTATCGGCATCGTCCTCAACGGGTCCCCTTTGTTCACCGGGGGAGCCGGAAGCGGGGAATCCTCCATCCGGCAATACATTCTGGAAAATGACCTGCTGGAAGCCATCATCGCCCTGCCCACGGACATGTTCTACAACACCGGGATTTCCACCTATGTCTGGATTCTGTCCAATCACAAGGAAGGCCCCCGGGTCGGAAAGGTCCAGCTCATCAACGCTGTGGACCTGTTCAAAAAGATGAAGAAGTCCCTGGGGTCCAAGCGCAAGGAACTAGGAGATGAGCACATCGAGACCATCACCAAGGCCTTTGCGGAATTCAAGGACGGGGAACTGGTGAAGATTCTCCCGACCACGGAATTCGGCTACTCCACCATCACGGTCGAACGCCCCTTGAAAAATGAAAAGGGCGACATCGAGAAGGACAAGAAAGGCCAGCCCAAGGCCGATTCCAGCCTGCGGGATACCGAGAACGTGCCCCTGAACGAGGACATCCAGGCCTACTTTGAACGAGAAGTCCTGCCCCATGTGCCTGATGCTTGGATTGACCACAGCAAGACCAAGATTGGCTATGAGATTCCCTTTACCCGGTATTTCTACAAGTATGTGCCCCCCCGACCTTTGGAAGAGATTGACCGGGACCTGAAGGCCAAGGCCGAGACCATTATGGGCCTGCTGAAGGAGATTGTGGGGTAATATGTATAGAAAAACCGGTTTTCGTATACATATTTTGAAAACGTGTGTATTTTTTGAGGGGAAAATAGACAAATGGAGGGGACGGCATGGGTTATGACTTAAACCGGTATCCGACCCCGGAAGAACTGGAAACGGTCAAGGTCTTGAAGATGACCACCTTGGCCAGCCGAAAACTGGCGGAACTCAAGGGTCTGTCCCAAAAAATCCCCAATCAGGCCATCCTCATCAATACCCTGTTTATTCAAGAGGCTAAAGACAGCTCGGCCATCGAAAATATCATCACCACCCACGACGACCTCTTCAAAGAAGAACTTTTCCCCGAACTCGACCTCTCGCCATCGGCTAAGGAAGTTCAGAGCTATGTCAGCGCCCTGCGTCAGGGGTATGAGCTGATAGCCGGAGCGGGATTTTTGTCGGTTAATCATATTCTGGCCGTTCAGGAAATACTGGAAAAGAACAAGGCAGGATTCCGAAAGCTCCCGGGGACCGACTTGCGCAATGGCCGGACCGGCGAGGTGGTTTACACGCCACCCCAGGGTCATGATGTCATTATCGGTCTGATGGGACAGCTGGAAGCCTTCATCAACCAGACCGGCGGGTCCTTGGACCCCTTGGTGAAGATGGCGGTCATCCATCATCAGTTTGAAAGCATTCATCCTTTTTATGATGGGAATGGCCGGACGGGGCGGATTCTGAATGTGCTGTATCTGGTGAAAGAGGGGCTGCTGGAAATCCCCATTTTGTATTTGAGCCGGTATATCGTCCAGAATAAAGGGGATTACTACGAGCGCCTGCAGAGTGTCCGGGATACGGGAGACTGGGAGCCGTGGATTTTGTATATGCTGGAAGCGGTGGCCCAAACCGCAGAAAAGACCGTCGAACTGGTCAAGGCGATTGACCGGGCGTGGTCTTATTACAAGGCCAATATCAAGGCCAAACTGGCCAGCATTTACAGCCAAGACCTGCTGAACAACCTCTTCTTTCATCCCTACACCAAGATTGAGTTTCTGATGAAGGATTTGAACTTGAAATCGAGAATCACAGCCACCAAGTATCTGGACACCTTGTCGGAGGATGGCTTTTTGCACAAGGCCAAGATTGGGCGGAGCAACTACTACATCAATGTGGCCCTGATGGAGATATTGACCACGGGGGATTGGCAGGCCCCAGAAACGAAAGCAGGTGAAAAAATATGAAGTATCGGGCGTATGCTAATTATAAAGATTCTGGGGTGGAATGGTTGGGGGAGATTCCGGAAGAGTGGGAAATAA
This sequence comes from bacterium, assembly GCA_021781625.1. The sequence goes on along the minus strand of JAJXWL010000013.1, from coordinate 15,962 downwards.
AAAGACTTAAATGGTCCTTGGTTTTTGAAAAGAATGGTGTTTGGGGTGAAGAACCAACTGGTGGCGAAGATGAAATAACTTGCATAAGAGTTGCAGACTTCGATAGACGATATCAAGTAGTTTCCTTAGAAAATCTTACCCTACGTGATGTTTCTGAAAAAGATAGACTGAATAGGATTCTTAGCCAAGGTGACCTCCTTCTTGAAAAATCAGGAGGCGGGGAAAAATGGCCTGTTGGGTATGTAGTTGAATTTACCCATTCTTTTCCTGCGGTCTGTTCTAACTTTATAGCAAGACTAAAACTAACCAACGATAGCCATACTCGTTTTTTTAAATACTTCCATTTATCACTATATGAAAATAAGGTTACTACCAGAACAATAAATCAAACTTCAGGAATTCAAAATCTCGATTCCCAAGCATATTTTAACACTACGGGAGTTTTCCCCCCCCTCCCCACACAAATCTCCATCGCCCAGTTCCTCGATGCCGAGACTGCCAAGATTGACCGCCTGATTGCCGAAAACAACGACCTCATTGCCCTGTTGCAGGAAAAACGCAAGGCCCTGATTAGCCATGCGGTGACCCGGGGGCTTTCGGAGCTTGTGAGTCCCGAGGACCCGGAGTTTGGCGAATGGGCCAAACCGGTGAAGTTCAAGGACTCGGGGGTTGAATGGCTGGGGATGGTGCCGGAGGGGTGGGAGGTGAAGAAGCTGAAATTTGCCTGCGAGTTAATTAAAGATGGAACGCATCTTCCCCCAACAAGGGTAGAAAGTGGTATTCCACTATTAAGTGTTCGGAATCTTCAGAATGGAATTTTTTCTTTTCGAGATGATGATTCCATGATATCAATCAAAGATTACGAGGAACTGTCCAAAAACTTCAAGCCGCAAGCTGGGGATGTTCTACTCGCAATTGTTGGTGCAACATTAGGAAAGTCTGCTATTATTTTTGAAGGTATGGATGAGTTTTTTATTCAGCGTAGTTTAGCGGTTTTTCGAACAAGTGAATCATTTAATTCGGAATTTTTAAATTTCTTTTTTCAGAGTCAAAAATTTCAAGATGTTTTATGGTTAAATGTAGGTTTTTCAGCTCAACCAGGAATTTATCTTGGAACTCTTGAGAATTTTTCAATACCAAGTCCAACCGCAATGGAACAAAAATATATAGTCCTATATCTTGAAAAGGAAATAAAAAATATTGATTCAACAATTGAAAATGTTTCATCAGAAATAGAACTTCTAAAAGAACACCGGTCTTCCCTCATCACCAATGCGGTCACTGGGAAGGTAAAGGTGGATTGATGGGTAAGAAAAACGACGATGATGTAAAGCCAAAAGTTATTGAGTTTTTTGAAAAAAGGAATTTCCTAGTAACCCCAATTTCGGAGGGGAATTCGGAATCTGCAGACCTATTGGTCAAAGCAGAAGATTTTACCTGTTTGGTCGAAATAAAAGAAAAGCTTGATAGCTATGAGCGCACTGAAGTTTCAGAAGGTGTGGTGATAGTTGAAGCAGAACGAATTGAACGTAAAAAAAAATACTCCAGACTTGTTGATAAAGCGATTAGCCAGCTTACTGACTCTACCATGCCAAAAGTTGATTTTAAAGTTATGTGGTTTGAATTCCAAAATGGAGATATTCAAACACACATACATCAGGTGCTACATTCCCTTTTTGGGATTCGACTAGGAGTTCCGGTTCCGCAAGGTCAACCTCGGTTAGTATATTTCTGCACTGATTCTGATTTCTGGAAACATCGGGCTACTCTAAGTGGCGTATTTATTTCATTGAAAGGAACTGTGGTATTAGCTGTAAATCCCAATCACGAGGCTTTAAAGGATTTTTTAGAATTTACTAGGCATGTTAAAACTGAACTTTTTGGTCATGACTTGATAAGTGCCGAATCCCGGGGTGAAGTCTTTATAGCTGATTTTGATATCGATAGAAAATTCGACACTGAAATTTCTAAATCTTTAGCCGAAAAGTATGGTTATGACGAAATGTTTTTATTGGCTTTAAGTAAGATCGGTATAAGGGTATAAATCATTGGAGACCTCAAAATGAACGAAACATGTACCAACATCTTGAAATCCAAAAAATCCACTTGGATGAGCCAATACGGTTTGACCCGAATTGCTGTCTTCGGCAAACAGCTACGGAGGGACGCGCGCCCCGAAAGCGATTTGGATACTTGGGCCAACCTCCAAAGCCCCCTTAAACTTGACCTCCTTCAGTTCATTTCCCTTGGCCAGGAACTCGAAAAAGAACTCGATGTTCCAGTGAATTATGTTCTGGAGTCCGATTTAAAACCCGGCTTACGGGTAAAAATCCTCCGAGAGGCTGTGTACTTATGACCGATACGGAAGTCTGGGAAAAAATCCTTGAACTCACAGGACTATCAGCGGAGCGGGAGTGGTTTGAATTTAAGGAAAGCCAGTTCACTCCGCAGATGGTTGGGGAATACATTTCGGCCATTTCCAACTCCGTGGCGGTTCATGGTCTACCTGAAGGCTATGTGGTTTGGGGAATCAGGGACTCGGACCACGCTTTGGTGGGGACCTCATTTGATCCTTATAGAGAAAAACACGGGGGTCAAAACTTCATACAATGGTTACGGACCATGATCTCACCGGATTTGGATACAGAATTCCATCTGATCCAAAAAGACGGAATGAATTTCGTTCTTCTACGAATTCCTAAAGCCCAAGCTAATCCCTCCCGTTTTCAGAGCCATCCTTTTATCCGTGTGGGCTCCACCAATAAAAAACTTTCCGAGGTGCCAGCTCTGGAAATGAAACTCTGGCAAATCTTTTCCCAAGTCTCCTTCGAGGAAGGATTCGCCCGGACAGGTCTCACGGACTCCGATGTTCTCAACATCCTCGACTACCCCAACTATTTTACCCTCTTGGGGAAGAATCTCCCGGACAATAAAGCCGGGATCATCGAAGCCCTCCTCCAAGAGGAGTTTGTGACCAAAGAAGTGGGGAACAAGTATTCCATCACCAACATGGGGGCTATTCTTTTTGCCAAGAACCTCGATGAGTTCAAATCCTTGGGGCGAAAATCCCTACGGGTCATCGTCTATAAGGATGATAACCGGACCGAGACTCTGAAGGAGCAAGTGGGACGGAAGGGCTATGCTGTAGGTTTTGCAGGTGCTTTGGATTTCATCAACAACCTCCTACCCATGAATGAGATCATCGGCAGGGCCTACCGAAAAGAAGTAAAGCTCTTTCCCGAAATTGCTATCCGGGAACTGGTTGCCAACGCCTTGATTCATCAGGATTTTGGTATATCCGGCACCGGACCCATGGTTGAAATCTTCTCGGACCGAATAGAAATAACCAACTCTGGAATCCCGTTGATCGATACCAAGCGGTTTCTGGACCACAGTCCTCGATCTAGAAATGAAAAACTGGCTTCTTTCCTTCGAAGGGCTGGTATCTGTGAAGAACGGGGCAGCGGGATTGATAAAGTATTCTTGGCTATTGAAGCCTATCAGCTTCCACCTCCAGACTTTCAGGTAATGACAGACTCCACCAGGATCATATTATTTGGACTCCGGGAACATTCTGAAATGAGCCCCGAAGAGCGGATTCAGGCCTGCTATTGGCATGCGGTACTCCTCTATGCCAGCGGAGGAAAGAAGATGTCCAATGCCAGCCTGAGGGAACGTTTGGGTATAAAAAAAGAAAACTATCCCATGGCATCGAAGGTGATTTCCGAAACTTTAAGAAAGGGCCTGATCAAACCCGCTGATCCGGATTCCGCCAAAAACGTAAGCTATCTCCCTTTTTGGGCATAGCGATGTAAGTGGGATGTAACTCGGAAGTCAGTAAATCTTGAGATCAGGGGTAATATAGTGCTGTTTGTCTTGTTTTTAGTTAGTTTTTGACCCTATTTTTTAGACTTTTTGCTCTGTTTGATGTCAGTGGAATGTCATTGACTGTCATCTTGCTTGAAATATCATTCTGGGGGATTTCTTAAAATGACCGACATCCATTTAGAAAAACACTTCGAAGACGACATCGTTAAACACCTCACTTCCCAAGGATGGGTCCAAGGCACCATGGAAGGGTATGAGGTTTCCACGGGACTCATCACAGGCGACGCCGTCGCCTGGATTCGCAAGGCTCATCCCGAAGCATGGAAAAAGCTCGAAGACCAGCATGGTTCCCGGGCACAGGAAATTTTCCTTTCCCGGCTGGTGGCCGAACTGACTGCCCAAGGCACCCTCAAAGTCCTGCGTCATGGGTTCAAGATTGCCGGAGCTGGGAGCACCCACTTCACCATGGCCCAGTTCAAGCCCAAAAGTGGGCGGAACCCCGAAGCCTTGGAACTCTATGGTCAGAATACCCTGCGGGTAGTCCGGCAGGTTTACTACTCACAAAACAACAAAAACTCCATCGACCTTGTCCTCTTCCTAAACGGCCTGCCCATAGCCACCTTGGAACTCAAAACCGAGAGCACCCAGTCCATCCACAAGGCCATTACCCAGTATCGCAAGGACCGTCTTCCCAAAGACCCTGTCACCAACAAGACCGAGCCCCTGCTCCAGTTCAAATCCCGGTGCGTGGTCCACTTTGCCGTTTCCACGGAAGAAGTCCACATGACCACCGAACTGAAAGGCGACGGAACCTACTTTCTGCCCTTCAACTTGGGAGACCAGGGGGGCAAGGGAAATCCGGTCAACCCTTCTGGCCCCCGCACCGCCTACCTGTGGGAAACCATCCTGCAAAAGGATAACTGGTTGGCCATTCTGGGGGACTTTGTCCACTTGGAACGCAAAGAAAAGACCCTGCCGGACGGACGCAAGACCCTATCGGAGACCATGATTTTCCCCCGTTATCACCAGTGGGATGCGGTGTCCAAACTGGTCCAGGCTTCCAAGGTGGAAGGACCGGGCAAACGCTACCTGATTCAGCACTCCGCCGGGTCGGGGAAGTCCAACTCCATCGCTTGGCTGGCCCATCACCTTTCTGGTCTCCACAATGACAAAGACCAAACAGTCTTCGATGCGGTCATCGTCATCACCGACCGGACGGTCTTGGACAAACAGCTTCAGGACAACATCTACCAATTCCAAAAGACCGCTGGCGTGGTCGAAGGGATTACCAATGATACCGGAGCTAAGTCCAACCAGCTCCGGGACGCTCTATTGGGTGGCAAGCGCATCATCGTGGTCACCATCCAAAGCTTCCTACCATTGCTGGAAAAGATTGGCGCTGACAAGGACCTGAGCCAGCGGAGTTTTGCGGTCATTGCAGACGAGGCCCACACCTCCCAGAGCGGGGGAGCCAGTTCCGCCCTCAAGCGCATCTTGTCCCAAGAAGGCTGCGAAGAAGATGACATCACGGTCGAAGACCTGATTCAGGCTGACCTCGACAGCCGAAACCAGCCCAGCAATGTGTCCTTCTACGCCTTTACTGCAACCCCCAAGGCCAAAACCATTGAACTGTTTGGTCGCTCCGATGCGGATGGGGTCAAACATCCCTTCCACAGCTACACCATGCGCCAAGCTATCGAAGAAGGCTTCATTCTCGATGTGCTGCAAAACTACATTAGTTATCAGGTAGCCTACAAACTGGCCCACCAAGGCAAAGATTTTGACAAGGACGAGGTGGACAAGTCCAAGGGACTCAAGGCCCTGAACCGCTGGGTCCGGCTCCATCCTACCAACATCAGCCAAAAGGTCGCCCTGATTGTGGAGCACTTCAAGGAACATGTGGTCTGGAGGTTGAACGGTCAGGCCAAGGCCATGGTCGTGACCGGCTCCCGGGATGAGGTCGTTAGCTATAAAATTGCCATAGACAAATATATTAAAGATAATAAATACAGATTGGGCACGCTCATCGCATTTTCAAGTGAAATAATAAAAGGGGCGCAAGAGATTCGGTCATTATCAAAAAACTATGAACTTAAAGATGATAAACCTGTATCTTTTACTGAGCGCAACATGAACCCGGGTCTTCGGGGGCAGGATATTCGGGAGGCTTTCGACACCTCGGAATACCACCTGCTGTTGGTAGCCAACAAGTATCAGACCGGGTTTGACCAACCCAAACTGGTGGCCATGTATCTGGACAAAAAACTGGGCGGAGTATCCACGGTCCAGACCCTGAGCCGCTTGAACCGCACTTACCCGGGCAAGGATTGGACCGTGGTCGTGGATTTCATCAATGACCCAGACCAAATTCTGGTCGACTTCCAGCAGTATTACAAAACCGCCAGCCTGCCCAAATCCACCGACCCGAACCTGATTTACGCCCTTCAGAACAAGTTGGATGCAGGAGGCATCTATCTGGATGCCGAGGTTGAAGAATTCTCCCAGTTTTACTGGCAACCCAAGAAGGGCCAGACCCACTTCCAGCTCCAGCAGCACCTCCAGCCTCCGGCCCAGCGGTTCAAGGAAAAGTATCAACGGGCCTTGCGGGAAGAAAACAAGACTGACAAAGAAGCTGTCGAGCTGTTTGTCAAAGACTTGGCCTCCTTTCTGCGATTGTTTGAGTTCTTGGCCCAGATTGTCGACTATGGTGATGACCTTGAACTGGAAAAACGCTATGGATTCTTCAAGGAACTTCTACCCATTCTCACCCGCGTGCTCCAAGAGGGCCGAACCGATGAGGGCGGTATTGACCTCTCCGGTGTGAAACTAACCCACCATGCCATCCGCAACAAAGGCCAGATTCAACTGGAACTTTCCCCCGATGTCGTGGCCGAATTGCCCCCAGCCTATGGGGAGCTTGGTTCCGGCGAAGCGTGGGAGCCCGAACGGGTCAAACTGCTGGAACTGATTGAAAAGCTCAATAGCCTCTTCGAAGGGGAACTCTCGGATTCTGACTTGGTCAACTATGCCTACGGAGTCCGGGACAAGCTAATGGAAAACGAGACCTTGAAGCATCAGGCTCTGAATAACCGCAAAGACCAGTTCGAAGCCAGCGATGACCTTCATGACGCCATCATCACCGCTGTCGAAGAACAGAACGAAATCAACTCCGACTTGGCCTCTCAGGTTATGCGGGACGAAAAGGTCCGGGAAGGCTTCTTGCGCCTCATCAGGAGCATGGCTTACGAGGAGTTTAATAGACGATTCGGAACGTTTCAGCACCATCGAGCTATGCCATAAAGTGAATCGGTCCTGGATCGGATATTGGTGTCGCAACTGATTCATGACCGCATACCTTGAAGCGACTCCTTGTCGAAGTATGCGCCAGTTCCTTTCGAAGTCGATTGACTTCCTTCACCAACTCGACCAACCGGGTCTTATTCTTATGCCCACCTTGACCGTCCGCCAGCTCGAAGACGACCTCTACCAGGACCTGAAAGCCCAAGCGGAATCGCACGGACGTTCGATGGAGTCCGAGGTGGCTCAAGGCAACCGAGAACCTGAGAGGCGACGAACTGCCGATCTGCCGTGATCGTCCTCGACACAAACCTCATCTCTGACCTCCATCACCGTTGGGGAACTATTCACGGGAGTTCGGTTGCTTCCTCCGGGCAAGCGCCGGGAGGGTTTGTGGGCATCCCTTGAAGAGGTGCTGCTTCACCAAGCGATCATCCTTTCGTATGACGAGGTAGCGGCCAGAATCTATGCGGTGTTAAGAGAGAACGCCCGTGCCATCGGACGATGGTTAAGTGTCGAGGCGTGACCGTGGGAGAAGCATTTGAAAAGATCATGAAAGGGTTGGAAGAGGTTAAGGCGTTCAAGGAAGGGAAAATTGACCTTAAAAAGACTATATTAGTTATTGAGCCAAAGTATCTTTGGGATGGTTCTTGTGGTATCCAAAAAGGGTCTCTAGAGGCGAGTTTACTGAAACAGAAATTCACGAGAAAAGGTTTGATATGAAAAAGAAGCAAGAAGATGTCGTCAGCCGCCAACTGGCAGGGCATGTATTACCGAAGAAGACAAAGTTAATCGACTTGGCAAACCGACTAGTGGACGCTTATCTGATAAGGAACTATACGGGAGGTTCAGAATGAACAAGGTAAATTTGGTGATGAACCAAAGTCCGATCAATGAAGAGCGGCAGCTACCGGGGCCGTCCATGAACGCAACGGTCAATACCAAAAATGCCTGACCAGAAAACATCTTCGCGGGGAAGCTATGGGGACAGCCTTCCATGCAGTAACCTTGCTTTCTATACTCAGGGGAAGTCCTTCTCAAAGCATCCGACCCTCATCAGTGCATTAGACCCTCATTGGCAGTTTTAATAAGGAGTTTATTTTTTCAGGTGTTCTGCCGCGAGAGCTGGGTAAAATCATCAACAGCCTTTTTGAGTCCCGGCAATCCGGCGACTATGATGTGTTTCTGGCGTCAAGTTCTGACGAAGCGATTAAGGGGATAAAGAAAGCCGGAATCGATTTTGTTCTGGCCATTGGTGGGGGGGGGGAGCTTTTTGGTATCACCTGCTTTAATGCAAAAATCGTTCCGACAAGCGCGTTGCAACCCAAGAATACCCCAGCCGTTCTTGCTCAAGTCGCAGTTGAGCTCCCCAGCGTTGCGTCAAAAGACCTTCATAAAGCTCTCGCTCGGCGCTCGTCAACCGGGGCAAAGCACGGTTCTGTTGAGCAGGCTCGGTGGTCCACAAGTCGCGATGGTGCAGAAACGTCTCTTGATCCATCAAGAGGCTTTCTGCCTGGGGCAACAGCACGCGTAACTGGTCAAGAATCGCAAAACCGTGGGTATCTAAGTCGCCCCAATACAGCACCGGAAGGTCTTTTAGCCAGGCGGCCCCCGATAGCGCATCAAAACCATAGCCAGAGCCAAAAATAGCCAAAGTCTGAGGAAGTTCGGGCAGGGCAAGCCAGGTAACTTCATTTTCAACGATCAGGATTTGTCGCACTGTTGGGGCGAAAGCCCCGAGGTCCTCGGCGCGAAGGGTCCACTCGCGAGGTCGAAACAGCCGTTCCCCCGGTGTTAGGTACGCCGACCCTTCGTGAGGGTCAAGAAAGCGCAAGCGTACTAACTCTGGCTTTCGTAAGAACCCAAAACGTTGTTCAAACGAACCTTCTGCCTGGCCAAGCTCTAGCTCGGTCGCCAGTTCGGTCAATAAACCTTTCCAGGTTTCCAAAAACTTGGTATGAACTCCGGGAAGGTCCACTTGCCTTAGGTAGATTTGGGGGTTAGGGTGCGCTTTCAACCACTCCAAAATCGCGAGAATCTGCTGCCAGGGGGCCTTACCCTCAAGAATCTTTGAGGCTCGGCGGCGTGTCCAGGCTTCAAGTTGTGGAAAACTCTCGCGGATTTGGCGAACATCCTTTCGGTACCGTTGTAATTCGGCAGACAAATTCAAAAAAGCGGCAACGGTGTCGGCCCCTTCACAGTGCAGGGCGGTTGGCAAACGATTTGTCCCTAGTTGGCGGTGTTGAAGGGTTTTCCACTCAAGGTGTCGTCCCGGCGGTTGTTCGAGAGCTTCTAGGCTCCTGATCCACTCACGCGCTTGGTCAAAGTGCTCTAAAAGTTCCGAGCTGGTCGGCCCCTGTAAAGGCAGTCTCCAAACCGGGCTTTGGTCTTCTTTGGCAACAACCTCGCCCCTCTCCCAAAGGCGACGAAGTTTTTCACGAAGCTCGACGGGTGTTGTCCAGTGGTTGGTGCTTTTCATTGACAAATCCTTAGTCGCCAGTTCTCTGGTCACGCTCTTGTCGGTAAGTTTCAATCGTGAGATTGCGGATCATCGAGTCCCTTCCTTCATGGTTCTGAACAAAGCCAACCCCGGCAATGTAGGGTTCAATCACATGAATTTTTTGAAGCGGCGTGACAATTAAGAGCTGAAGCCGTAGCTTTTGAAACAACCGGAGTCCATACTGGGTGGATTCATCAGAACCTCGCCCAAAAGCTTCGTCAATCACCACAAAACGAAAACTCCGCGACTTGATGGCGTTCCATTCTAGGCCGAATTGATAGGCCAACGCGGCGGCCAAGACGGTATAGGCCAACTTTTCTTTTTGGCCGCCGGATTTTCCGCTCGAATCTGAGTAATGCTCGTGTTCCTCGCCGGTTTCACGAAAACGTTCCGAGGCCGAAAACACAAACGCTTGCCTGACATCCGTCACTTTTTGAGCCCAGCGCCGATCGGCATCGGTACTCCCCTCACGACCAGCTAGCTTTTCAATCAATTCTTTCACCAAAAGAAATTTTGCTTCGGAATAGGGGTCGCCGCCGCCTGTCAGCGAGCCTTCGGTGCACGAGCGCAAGTCCTGATAAAACTGCCTGACCTCGGCGTCGGGGGTGGCCACCATTTCCAATTGAATAAAGCGCCCAGGGTTGTAGTCGATTTGAAGTAAACTCTGGTTGATCTTTTCGATTTTGTCTTTGATGCTTTGGCGGTCACGCGTCAGCACGGACTGAAAGTTTGCCACTTCGCGAATGGTGTTTTCGTTGAGTAGTCTTTTGAAATGCTGTTCGAAACGGGGCAAATCATCGCCCTTGAGCTGGGTTAATAATTGGTTCCATGCTCCGAGAGCCTCCAAGCTGGCATCCAGCTCGCGGGTTTCGCCCGGCCAAAGCTCACGAAAGCGCGTCATGGCCTTGATAATCCGTTCCACCAACCTATCCAGAGCTCGCTTTTCATTGTCGATCCGTCGTTGAAGCTCGTCGCGCACCTCGTTTTCGCGGGTCTCACAGCCTTCAAAGGTCAGTTTCGTCCCTTTGAGGAGGAACGTCAGGTAGGTTTCTAGTTGTTGTTGAAGGGCCTCGGTCAAGGGGAGGACGAGGGCTCGATTTTCTTCGAGCAACTTTGTCGACGAACTGAGCTTTTCGGCCACTCGCCCTAAGTCGCTTTGCAAGGCTTCTAAGGCTTTTTCGACGGTGGCAATTTCGGCTTCAGTTTCGTCGAGTTGCCGGCGCAGGGTCTTTAAAACTTCTGACGCTTGTTCGAGCTCTTGAATTTCATCGGCAATTCGCTGAACTTCGCGGGTGGGCGTCCCCCAATCCACTTCGAGCCAGTCCTGAAACTCACCGGCTAGGGCCAGGTTGCGCAGGTGGTCTTGCAGTTGAGTAATTTCGGCCAAAACAACACCAAGGCGACTTCCTGCTTCGCCGGCCTGCTTTTCGAGCCGCAATTTTTCTTGTTCCCAAAAGTGGATTTTTTGAGCATTCGACCAACCTAAAACCCACCTTGAGCGGTCATCGACGCGAAAACGGTCGTCTTTTTCATGGCGCTCGCCAGCCCCTTTGATTTGCCCGGCCGGTGTTAAAGCCTGCCGTTCCCGGCGAAAGTCTTCTAACCGCGACGTACAAGCCAGATCAAACCGACGCGACAGCTCGGCTTCTAGCCAATCGCGAAAAGGGGTACCCGGCTTTATCTGCAACTTACGGACCAAGGATTGCGGGTGAAGCTCAGCTTTCATGGTGGTCACGGTGTCTTTGACACGAAAGTAAACTAACTTTTGCCCCAGCTGGGTGTGATCGACCCAGCCAGTGACGGCTTCGTAGTGGGCTTCGGGAACCAAGAGAGACAAGGAAAAGTTTCTTAGAACTCGTTCCACCGCCCCCGCCCAGGTTTTCTCCTCGTCACGGACTTCAAGCAGTTCCCCTGAAAAGGGTAGCGTTTCTTCGTCTAAGTGAAGGTCTCGGCACAAGCGGCGACGCAACTCAACCTGGGCTTCGGGGAGGTTCGTGGGTCGACGCCGAAGCCCTTCCAGCTCATGATTCAACTCGGCCAGCGTGGCTTTTAGCTGATGAAAAGTTAACTCTTGCTCTAAACGGCGTTCCTGAAGCTTTGCCTCTTGGGCGCGGTAACCTTGACCCAACTCACGGAGTTGAGTCGTTAAATTGCCAAAATCTTCAGGATTTCGCGGAGCGCTAAGGTTCTGGCTCTGTAAAAGGGTTTCTAAACGTTGGGCTTTTGCCTGACGCCGTTGGGCTTCACTTTCTTGGGCTTTTTTTTGAAGCCGCAAAGTCTCAAGACGATCAGCGCCGCTTTGACTCATCGCCTGGCGAATCTCGTCTCGCCGTGAACCCAAACTTACCCTCGTTTCACGTTGGCTTTCGCGGCGCTGGAGCAAACGATTTTGTTCCGCCTCGAAGTTTTTGAGTCGCCCTTCGAGCAAGCCTACCTTAAGGGAGGCAAACCAGGGGCGCAAGGCTTCACGCGCTGTGATCATATTCTCAATACTGAGCTGACCTTTTTGATACTGCAGACCGTCCTGGGCAACGGGCTCTAAAGTCGCAATTTGTTCTTTTGCCTTCAACACAGCTTTATGGGCTTGATTCAGGTCGCCGAAGTGTCCGATGAGGGCTTCGATCCGTGGTTGGGGGTCAAAAGGTTCCAGCATATGCGTTCGCACAAAATCGGTCAGATTACCAACCGACTTCATCGAGATCGTTTGGTTAAGAAGGTCGAGAGCTTGGTCGTTCTCAATACCGAACCGGCGGCGAAAGCTGGCGGCGTAGGGCGCGTAGGCGTCAAAGAGCTCCACCCCTGGCGTGGTCCGCAGACGCTTTCTCAAGTCGCCAATTTCTGAACCAAAGTTCGAGAAATTATTGGTTATCGTCAGCGGAGCATCGGCCACAACATACAGCCGAGCAGGGGGAGCCTGTGGATCTTTGATCCAGAAAACTTGGGCAAGCGTGAGGTTGAGTTCAAAGCCTTCGTTATGAAACCGAGCCAAAAGCACAGAAAAATGCCCGGGGTCACGCAAGGCGACAGCTTTTGTGCCCACACCCTCGTCGCTTCGTTCGGATTTGTAATACCCCAAGATATAACTTCTGAGGTTGCGCTCACGGGCTTCGGCGCCGGCGGCTTTGTTGTAAGTGATTTTTTGCGGAGGAACCAAGAGAGTGGTGAGGGCATCGACAAGGGTGGACTTTCCGGAGCCGATGTCACCTGTCAGTAGGGTGTTTTGGCCGCCAAGCTCTAAATTCCAGACCCGGCGGTGAAACGTTCCCCAGTTGTACACTTCTAAGGTCTGTAGCCTAAAGCCAGTTTTTTCATCAGACTCGGCAAAATCGAACAGTTGGTCACTCATTCTTGCTCCTCCTCAGGCTCCTCGGAGCCGAGGTTTTGGCGATACTCGGTCAACCGCTGGTCAAATTCCCCCAGCCACTGCGCATCAACAAACAGTCCCAGAAGCCGCCTGACTTCCCAGGCCTGACTGCCCCCAAGACGGCGAAGAAACCCCAGCTCTTCGGCCTTGGCTATCTGAGCAGCCACTTGGTCTCTTCGACGGGCTTGGTTGCCAGTCGCCGGCAAAAACAAAGCCATCATTTCTTGTATTTCTTCGAGAGTCAGAACGAGCCGAGTGTCGCCACCCTGGGCGTCCTGCTCCGCTAAGCGTCCCCGTAGGAGGGCAAGCAACAGGCTTGTTGCGTACGATAGGCGAAAGCGGGACACCAAACGAGGCAGGGGAGTCTCGCCTTCTTGGACAGCCCTTTGGGCCAACCAGGCAAAGCCTTCCGCTTCGTCGAGTCGGAGGTCCAGGCCGATTTTTTCGACGTAGTCACGGATTTGAGCTTGTTGCCGAACGAGCTTATTCCAGAACTTCTCGTCGTCTTGACGGCTGATAATCCCTTTCATGAGGGCGATTACCGCCAAGCTAAACTGAGTTTCCAGGGGAACGTTGTCTTCGTTCATGCCTTTCTCCTGTAAATAATTCGGCCTAAACGTGCCACGCGGCGGCTATTGTCATCGGTCCAGGCTATGGTGTCTTGAATCTGCTCGTCGCTTTCGCACACCCAGCCTTGAGGTTCTAAGTCGAGGTAAGCGACCAATTCCGCTAAACCTTCTTGCAAGGGGAATCTTTCGACCACTTGAGCCAAGGTGCCCTGACCGTCTTTGTCAACGAAGGCTTGAAGCTGTTGAATCAACCGTGTTCGGTCAACGACTCGTAACCCGTACAGGGCTTCGCTTTCTTCCCAAAAGCCCTGGACCAAGGTATCAGAAACGAGAAGCGTTTTCAGCGGTGGGCTGAATAACTGGCGTTCCATAGGGAGCTTGAGGGTGGGGGATGGAGCTTCTAATTCCTGAAAAAACGCTACAGGGGGAGGCCGGTCGCGCACAGCTAAGGCCCGTTGTTCTAACCCTTTTAAAATTTCCATGATCCGCCGGTTTTCTAGCCAGACTTGGTTGTCCAAAAAGCGGCGCAGTTGTTGGGATAGCAAGGCCACGGTCCGCTGAGTTTGTTCGCCGGCGACCATCCACGCATAGTGGATACGTCGTCCCTTTTGGTCAGGTTCTAGGGCCTGCACCGCTTGTAAGTCGTACACTTTAGACAAAAGGTGGTCCAGTTCTTCTTGACGCTGGGGGTCCATAAGAAAGTCCCAAAAAGCCTGAAAGTTCCTACCCTGGTCAGATTCGGTAATCGCCTCCCGTTGCGCTAAGAGCTGACCGATAAGATTGCCCTTGCCGCCCTCCCAGCGGGTGATCAACTCGCGGGCTTGACGGTCCAAACGGCGAAAGTTCTCTTCAACCTCACGAAAGTCTGACAAAAGTTCTCGTGCCGTCGAAGCGGCCAGCTGAAAACGGTCACGCACAGAGGTTTCATCCAAGACGGTGATTTCTCCCCGTTTGACCGCTTCGATTTCTTTTTCCAGTGTGAGCTTTCGGGCTTCGAGATCGGCAAGACGACGTTTTGGGTCAGTTTCGGACCCTTCGACTACCTGACGCAAGAGCTCTAGAACACTGAGCACTCGTGATTCGGTACCGACAAACGAACGTTCAAAAAGTGACTCCAACCACAACAGAACCTTCTCGGTGGCGGGGGTCAGATCATACACGGGTTCAAGGGCTCCGCTGGGGTAAAACTTTCTTAGCCAGCCTTTGTCTTCTTCACACCACTCGTCGAGGTAAAAGCTGGCGCTCCGGGGAAACGCCTCTAGCCCCAGTGTTTCACGCAGACGGTATAGCTCGTCTTCAAGCCGACCGTTCAGTTCTGCTGCCGTTACGGTCCGCTGACCCCCCTGAATAAAAACTCGGTGAAAGAACGAGGCAACGAGCGAGGCGTGATCGCTCCGAAGCAGTTTCCAAGCCGGGTGCAGGCGTTTTAAGCTTTCGAGCGTTTCATAATCAAGGGCCATGCGCCATCATAGCCGGGGTAAACCCTTGGCGCAACCTGAACCAAAATACTTGCCGCAGAATAGGGATTCCCCTAGAATGATTCTTGCGCTAAGCCAATCTTGCTTAGTGGAGCGAAAAATTTGAGTGATGCACAAAAAAGGTGAAAAAATGGTCAAATTTGTCTGCACGTCCTGTGGGTCGCTAGCCCCTGGTGAAAACGCCCCCTCCCGTTGCCCCAGTTGCGGCGAGAATGGCAAGTACCGTTCCACCGAGTTGGAACCGACCACCCTAGAAGAAGTGCGGGGCCGTGCCCGGGATAAGCTAAAAAATATTTGTGCCGTTTACCCCATTTGTGACGGAGCTCCCGACAGGATTTGTCAAAAAGAGAATTATGGCAAAGCGATTGGCATGGGGGGAATTGGTTTAGGCAGAAGCTTTCGAAATAACTATTTGGCGCTTGAAGCCGTTCACCTCAAAACGCGGTTAGTGGGCGCTAGCTTTGAGCCCGATACAACCTTTAACTTTGGCGGTTTAACGCTGGCTATGCCGATTTTTGGCGCGTCGACCAGCGGGATGAGCCAATACAATGGGGCTATCACCGAAATGGACTTTTGCCGTGCGACCATCCAAGGGTGCTTAGCCGCAGGCAGTCTGAGCTGGCGGGGTGATACGGCGTTTTATCGTTTGGATAGTCACCCCGGTATAGAATCGATTGAAGAAGCACAGGGTCAGGGTGTGCCGATTTTTAAACCCCGCAAACAAGAGGATCTTAAGCAGTTGATCGCCCGAGCCGAGGCGGCGGGTGCCCCCGCCGTGGGCCTTGACCTTGATGGCGCGGGGTCAACCAATTTTGCCCGGGCCGGCCAGCCGGTGTACCGCAAAACTCCCCAAGAGCTGCAAGAGTTGGTTAAATCGACCCGTCTGCCCTTTATTGCCAAAGGCGTGATGGACCCTGACGATGCTC
>JAJXWL010000180.1 GCA_021781625.1 bacterium | reverse complement strand
CCGAAGGTAACGTACCCTTGGTTGAGCCCAGCACGAACCGACAAAAATTTCAGAAACGTGACTTGCCCCCCCAAATGGATCCACGTCCAAAACGAAGGCTGGGTAAAACTATCCTCTAAAGGAATTTGCAAATCTGCCTCAAGCCGAGGGTCGATGATACCTTGGCGAGCCCCCATATTGGGCTGCCAAGAGCCGCCCATCGCTATCACCATCGGGATGCGATACGTATTGGTTGGTACCGCTCCCGAAGGATTAACAAAGCCTAAGTTGTGAATGACATCACCCAACGTGGTTTGATGAAAGTTAAAGACGGTACTGCCAATATCTCGTAAGGCCACACCGGCTGTCCAAGCCCCGCTCTTTGTCATGCCAAAATCTAAAATGGTTCCC
This sequence comes from bacterium, assembly GCA_021781625.1. The sequence goes on along the minus strand of JAJXWL010000180.1, from coordinate 4,182 downwards.
CAGTCCCAACCAATCCCAAAGCCATTATAGACTGGTATGGAATTCAGATTGGCCGTTGACCCCAAAACATCCGTAAGACCAACAGAGTCCGTATAGGTTCTTTGCATGGGGTGAGCGTCTACCCCCATATGCAACTTTGCCCATTTAAAGTCGAAGGGAATGCTATACCCCAGCACCATGCCCAAGGTTTCATCGATGGTTCCCGTGGTGCTAAGAAGGTTTTGGCCTTTAGCCCAGCTATCTTCTTGCAAGGCTATCGCCAAGCCTAGGTTATTGCCAACCCAACCAATGCCGGCATTCACGCTTTCACCGATACCGTAATGAGAAACCAGATTTTGAACAAAAGTCGCAGAACTGTTGAAGGAGGAGGCATTGAGATTTTGAAAAGCACTCAAGTTATTTAGGACCGAACTCGCTTGTGTGGGTGAAGCGTTCAACGTTCCTTGAACCGATAAGAGCGTGACGGTGAGCGGTGAAAAGGAAAACCCGGCCGGGTTGGTGAAAAGGGCATCATAACCTTGGGCAACGGCGGTATAGGCCCGGCCTTGAGCCGTCACAATGGGACTAACCGGCGCAAAGGGGGGTAGAAAAACTTGATTTTGAGCCCACGCCGAGAGGGCAAGAGTACCTAAACCTAAGGTAAGCAAAAAACGCCGAACAAGGTACATGAAAAACTCCCTTAAAACTTCAGTGTCGGGGCCATGGTCGTGATGTACGAGTAGGTTCCAGAATTTGTCGTGTTATTAAAAGCATTGGATAAGTCAGTAGCTTGAGTCGATAGCGTGGTGGAGTTGATCAGCGAAGTGTTTCCCGTCGTAATAAACTGAGCCGCTGCCGTCGTGCTGCCTGCTGAGGCAACCAAAACATTGGCTAAAGCCGCCACTGCCCCGATTTGAGCTAAGTCGGTTTTATTGGTCGAACCAAAAAAAGCCGTAGAATTGCCAGCCGAGGTTGTATTTAGGGCTGTGTAAATATTGGAAATCGCCACCAGGTTACTTAGCGTCGAGGCAATTTGAGCACTGGATTGACCGGCAAACAAACTTTGAGCGGTACTTAACGCCGTAGAAGGGGAACTGAGACTACTTAGATTATTGTTCGACGTTAGTGTGGTAAGGCTGTTCAAAACATTGGATACGACAGTTCCGGTACTGGTGCTATAGGTGGCCACTTGAATGAGCGTTTGTTCCGCCAAGAGCTTATCGCTGGTAGAAGTGGTGGGACTCGTGATGACTGAAGCCAAATTGGTTCCCACGGCGGCTAAGGCGGAAGGATTATTTTGCAGTTGAGCGTAAAACCCCGGTTGTTGGGTTAAATTGTTGATTTGCGTCACAGAGGCCGACTGCAAGGAGGAGACACTCGGAGCTGCCGGCGGATCGACGTTTTGAAAGAGGTTGCCGTCAAACACCTGGGAACAGGACGTAAGTCCGAGTAAAACCATCAGGGACAACACCCCCCAAGAACGTTCAAGCATTTTGGGCCCTCCTAGTCTCAATATAGAACATGACTAGGGGGTTTTCCAGACCTTAGCTGTTTGATAAATTGGACTCATGGAGATTATACGCTATCCGGCGGACATCCTTCGCCAAAAGACTGAGGCTGTTCCTCAGATTGATCAGGGAATTGCTGAGCTGTCGGCTGCTATGCTGACGACCATGGTAGAAGGACACGGTATTGGACTAGCCGGACCTCAGGTGGGGCAGTTGTTATCGCTCTTTGTAGCGCAAGACGAAAATGGGAAACCGTATGTCTTTATTAACCCAGAAATTACAGGTACCAGCCTGGAAACTGTCGGCTATGAAGAAGGTTGTTTGTCCCTTCCAGGGATTTTTGAAGAAGTGATCCGTCCCCAAGCTGTTCAAATTCAAGCCTGGAACGAGAAGGGGCGGTTTTTTAAAATGGAATGCACGGGGCTTTTGGCTCGCGTTATCCAACACGAACTGGATCACCTAAAAGGAACGCTTTTTATTGACTACCTCACGCCTCCCAAACGAGAGCGTTTGCTCAAGCTTTACGAAAAGAAAAGCCGCCAATGAAAATCCTTTTTGCGGGTACCCCTGAAATTGCGGTGCCCTGCTTGAAAATGCTAGTTGAGAAGGCTCAGGTCGAAGTGCTGACTAACCCCGATGCCCCCTCGGGGCGTTCGGGACAGCCCCGCCCGTCGCCGGTCAAAGCGGCTGCCTTAGACTTGGGTCTTCAGGTTCATCAGCCGCTTCATCTGGATGCCGCCTTTCGACAGAGTTTGCCGAACTTCGACCTGTTAGTCAGCTTTGCCTATGGTAAAATCTTTGGACCTCGCTTTTTGGAGCTTTTTCCTTGGGGTGGACTCAACGTACATCCTTCGCTCTTGCCGCGTTGGCGAGGCCCCTCACCCCTTACGGCATCCATTTTAGCGGGGGACCACGAAACCGGGATTTGTGTTCAGACTTTGGCTCTTGGTATGGATGAAGGAGACCTTGTGGTGTGTTTAAAACGTCCCTTGGAAGGGAATGAAACCACAGAAAGTCTAACTTTGTGGGCCAGCGAAGCTTCCCCGTCTCTTTTAGCTGAGGCTGTAGAGAAAGTCGCTCAGGGGGAACGGCGGTTTACACCCCAGCAAGGGGAAGCCGTCTATTGTCAAAAAATTCTCAAAGAAAATGGTCTTTTGGACTGGAAAAAATCTGCCCGGGAGTTAGACGCTCAGGTGAGAGCCTTTACCCCCTGGCCGTCCTCTTGGACGTTCTGGCGGGGACAAACTCTAACCTTACGCCAAGTTCGTGCCCTCGAGGGGGGGCCTAAGGGTGAACCCGGTCGTGTACTTGCGCTAGACAAGTCGGAAGGGATTTTGGTACAAACAGGTAGCGGCCTTTTGGCGCTCCGCGAGCTCCAGCTGGCGGGAAGAAAACCTTTGGATTTCCGCAGTTTTGCAAATGGAACCCGAGACTTTGTCGGTTCCCTTCTCGGAGAAGAAAGATGAAAATGCCCTTGCCACGCCGAAAGACGCCAAAATCTCCTTGGTTTCGAGACTTTTTAGTCAAAGTTTTGCCGACTAAGGCTGATGACCCTGAAACACAACTCTACAAAAAAGTGGCCTACGTGATCGTTGGGATGATTATCCTGACCTTCGTTTTGGCGTTTATTGTTTTTTCGTTCAGCCTTCGAGGACGTGAAGAAACGATGGTTCCCAAGGTTGTGGGTGAAGATGCCATCACAGCCATTCAAGAACTCCAAGACAAAGCTCTCATTCCGCGAATTCAAACACAGTATTCTAACGACCCAAGGCAAAAAGGAACGGTGGTAAGCCAAGATCCACAAGGCGGCATTTTAGTTCGTGAAGGTCGTCGCATTACCCTTTGGGTTTCAAAGGGCGCTGTCATTGATAAAGTTGAGAACTATCTGGGCCAGAACTTGAATGATGTGGAACTTCACTTACGCTCTTTGTTCTCGACCCAAGCTCAGGCCATCGTGACGGTAGATGATACCCCGACTTACGTTTGGGATTCGGCCCCCGAGGGAACTGTACTTGAACAAAAGCCAGCTCCCGGCACCCCTATTACCGGTAACGTGACGTTGCACTTTGTGATTAGCCGTGGGCCTCGGGGCCAAATGGTCGTGCTGGGCTCGTATGTTGGTCAAAACTACCTGAACGTGATGAGTCAACTCGCGGCTCAAAACATCCCCTTTGTCTTTAAAGCCCGCAGTGCCGAAGGGAAAGAGCAACCCGGTCTTGTGGTGGCTCAAGATCCGGCTCCTACCGTTCAAATTCCTCGTGGAGCGTCCGTCACTTTGACGATGACTCAGCCCAAAGATATCCCCCAAGGCTCGGTTTTTGGCTTATTCCAGGCGAACTTGCCTCAGTACCCTATCCTTGTTGCCTTAAAACTTGAGGACAGAAAAACCAATGGCGAATCTACTGTGATTTTAGAAATGAAGCATCCCGGTGGCTCTATCGCGATTCCCTATGTGGCTCCGATGGGAGATACTCTCGTCTTATCGATTCTAGGCAAAGATACGTTGACTCAAACGGTGGGCAACGGTAAGGCTCCCGTCGCAGTTCCGTGAGTTGTCAAGCTCTGTGACGTTAAAAAACCCTTGGGGGGGGACCGTGCTCCATCGGACCGTCACCACTTCGACCATGGAAGACGCTCGGCTACTTGAAGAGGCGGGTGCCCCGGGGGGGAGCGTGGCTTGGGCGGATTATCAGAC
>JAJXWL010000179.1 GCA_021781625.1 bacterium | reverse complement strand
AATCCGAGGTCCATTGGGGGCATCAAAGGTAAATTCACGAGCCACCATGGGTTCGGTCGACGTCAGGGCTTGTCGTAAATACTCGGCTACTTCTCGGTCAATGGGCAAATTCCAAATGGGTTTCTCGGAGGTTTCGACACTAAGCGGAAGTCCCAAAAACCGTTCGGCCGTTTTATTGTGAAACAGGACTTGATTATCTGAGGATAAAACAACCAACCCCCCGGGGATGGATTGCAAACTGGCTTCGTACAGCTGGTGCTCGGAGACAATATCTTTTAACAGTTCGCCCAATTGGGCCTTGTCGAGGCGGGGGAGTTTTTCAAGGGCCTTCTTGATAAAACGGCTCACCTCAACTGCCTCGTGCGGTAAAACAACGTTTCAATCAATAACGATGCCGAGAGGTTGAACTGATCGCGTTTGGTGGAGGTGTCTTGGATAAGCCGCAACAAGCGATCGGGTTCATGTACCGGAGGGGGTGAGTTTGCTAAAGGTTTGAGTAAAGCCTGTAAAAACGCCGTAAAATTGTCCTCTTCGGCCCAAAATTTGGCGTGTTCGTCAAAAGGATACACCGGAGAATCCAAAGAGGCGTAGAACGTTTCGGCTAAGGCCTCAAAACCGCCTTGTTTGTCGGTTTCAAAGGCTTGAAAATAGGACAGCAGGTCGGGAACTTCCCCCAAAGGAACATGAAACAGAGCTTTCAAAACTTGCTGTTGTTCCACCGATGTTCGTTCGGCTAAGCCTAAGGCTCTTACCCGTGACAGAATGGTGGGGAGTATGGCCCCTTTCTGACTGGTCAAGAGCATAAAATAGGTGTTTTGAGGAGGCTCTTCCAGAATTTTGAGCAGAGCATTCCGAGCCGATTCTTGCATTTTATCAGCATTTTCTAAAAGGACAAATTTGGCTTTCTGCGTACTGGTGCTTCGGGCCCATGCCGAAAGGCGACGAACTTGCTGGATCGGAATGCCCGACGAAGGGAGAACCTTAACCAAGGCTTGGGCGGCCGCTTCCATTTTGGGTAAGAGCAATTCTAGCTTAGCGGCTTCAGGGAGCGGTGTAGGCGGATAAAGGGTCTCTAAAAGCTCGTTGAGAGTTTCCAATGGTCCCCAGGCTGTTTTTAACTTGGCTTCTTCCCCCTCCCAGAGGAGTGGGTCAAAACGCTTGAGGAGCTTCTTACAAGCACGAATCAAAAAAAAGCGGCGGGCTTCAGAAGGGTTAGTCAGTAACAACTGACTGCCTGCCAGGATTTCTGGCATAAAATTTTTATTCCCCGTCAGTACTAAATCCGGGTAGTCTAAGGTGCGGTGAAGCCGACAAGCTGTGCAAGAACAGTTCCAGTCTGCTGTCTTTTCACAGGAAAGAGCTCTGGCTGTTTCAAGGGCGAGGGTCAGTTTTCCAGAACGCGCGGGACCATGAAACAAGACTCCCGGGGGAAAGGCAGCCTTTTGTACTTCTTGGGTGAGGAGGCTTGTGAGTTTTTCGTGATACAGAAGGTTATCGTACAAGGGGGGCTTTCTCCGTGCAAGAAAGGATTCTTTGGGCGATCACTTCTGCGGCGTTTCCTGCGGCAAAGGCTTGTTGAGCGCTCTTAAGTCGGGTTTGTTGATCAGGGTCTTCTAAAAGGCTTTGAATTTTTTGGTCTAAAGCCTCTTCCCCTTCACTCGGTGTCCAGAATTCTGCAGCCCCACGTTCAGCAAAGTACTGGGCGTTACGGACTTGATCTCCTCTTGAACCAACTTCGAGGGGAATCAGTAACAAGGGAACTTGAACCGCACAGGCCTCCCAAAGGGTGCCTGCTCCAGCACGAGCTATCACGAGGTCGGCCGCAGCATAAAGCTGAGGCATTTCTTGGGAAACAAAGGGAATCGGGTGGTACCAGTTCGAAGCGGGGGGAGGAGTCCAGTCTTTACCTGTTTGATGAATCACGGCAATCTTGCCAGCCCAAGCATTTAAACGGGCTTTGATCAATTCGTTGAGAGAAACGGCACCAAGACTTCCTCCCAGAACAATTACCAGGGGAGCCCCTTCGGGCACAGACCAAGTTTTCCTGAGGTTATTAGGCTTAGCGTGAAGAAAGTCAGAACGTACGGGGTTGCCGGTGACCAACAAACGGTCGCGTACTTTTTCAGGAAAATATTGGACAGACTCGGGGTAGGGAACGCATACCCAACGGCTAGAGTTTAAATTGAGCTTTGTCGCCAAACCAGGGTCAAAGTCCGATTCATGACTAATCACAGGAATTTTTAAAGTACGAGCTGCCCAAACAGGGGGCACACTCACAAAGCCGCCTTTTGAAAAGACGACACTAGGTTGAAGTTGTTGGAATATTTTCTTGGCGAGAAAATATCCTTGGAGAATTTTTAACAAGTCGGTGAGATTTTTCCAGGAAAAGTATCGGCGTAACTTACCTGATGGGATTCCTATAAATTCGACTCCATGGGCTTCAACAAGAGCCTTTTCCATACCTTCGCGGGAACCTATCCAGACAAAGCGGGCCGTGGTTAGTTGTTTTAAGTGGTCTAACACCGCAAGACCTGGGTAAACATGGCCTCCCGTGCCGCCACCAGTAAAGACTATGACTTGCAGAAAGTCCCCCTTTTCCGTATCGTAATTTTATCATGAAGAAAACGCTCGTGGCAATCTTAAGCCTGGTAGCTGGGTTTACCTGGGGGCAAGCAACAGCCCTTCCAGACGCACACACCTGGCTCAACTTTTTATCCGATTCTGACCGTGCAACGGTAGAACAAAAAGGTGAAATTCTTGATTCCGGTGAAAACGTCTCGGCGTTAACCTGGTATTCGGCAGGCCCTTGGGCCATGGACGAAACCCAAGCTTGGCAGGGTCGAACGACCACCGTCGCGGCTGAACTGTTGACCATTCTACCGGCTCCGGATGCCGATAAGCCCCTTTCTGACCGTCTTTTATCAGCTTTTAACGCTATGAATGCCGTCAGTACCATGAAGGGAACCACCTACTGGTCCACCATGCGCAAAGACTGGGAAACCTTGATTTTAGATAGTTACCGAGTTTCTGCCCCCGAAAAAGCATACAGGCTTCCCGATGCCCGCTTTACATCGATACCGCCTTATCTCAAAATGGTGGTCTTTCAAAAGGACAATAAACTTGGGGATGGTTTTACCTCCATTGAAATTACCTCGAAGCCAGATGGTTTTTTTGTTACCATGAAAAATGTAGATCCCTTGACCTACTTCTTTGTCCCACTTGTTGGGGCAGGTGACTTTCAAATGACGTTTTCGATCACCTTCTTGAAAGATAAAATCGCAGTTTACACCGTCATGGGTGCAAAAACGATTCAGTTTTTCGGCTTAGAGCATACCAAAGACAAGTCCTTTCGCAATCGAATGATGGCCCTAGCCGGCTGGTTTACTCGACAGTTAAAGGGTTAGCTTTAAGTTTGCCAATATTCCTCTCCCTGCGCTTTGCGGAGGGAGAGGGCTTCTTCTAAGTCTTCATCTCTCAGCTGGGGGCGGTTGTCTAAATCAGCTAAGGTTATAGCCAGCCTAAGTATAGACACAGCACCACGACCAGACCAAGCTTGCTGTCGTACCCCCTCCCTCCAGAAAGTGCTTTGACGGCTGGTTAAGGTCACGGACTTTTGCAATTCTCCCCACTCACGCCACGCATTCTTTTCTTGGCCAAGTCGCGAACGACGTCGTTCCAAGGCATTTTCTAAACGGAGGCGTTCTTGATTGAGGTTAAGGGAGTTCGCGGTTGTGGCCTCATCGGCTTCCAAAAATAGCCGAATATCTACCCGGTCCATTAACGCCCCTCCTAAGCGGTCCCAATATTTGCGAATAGCTAGGTGCCCGCACAAACAAACTCCTTCTCGGCGGCCTGACTGACCACAAGGACACGCATTGGCGGTTAAGACCAATTGAAAACGAGCGGGATAGAGCCATTGCCGTCCAGCACGGGCTAAGCTAATGCGGCCGTCTTCGAGGGGTTCGCGCAAGGTTTGTAAAAAACTCGGAGAAAACTGAAGAGCCTCATCTAAAAATAACACTCCGCGATGGGCTAAGGCCGCTTCGCCTGGTTCGTTGGCCTTCCCACCCCCAACTAAACCTGCGACATTGGCTGTATGATGGGGAGATCGAAAGGGAGGTTGAGGGTAAACGGTATTAATTTCACCTCGTAATGATTTTAAGCGGGCGACTTCCCAGGCCTCTTGTGGTTCCAGGGGAGGTAATAACTTTTGTAAATATCTTCCGGCCACAGTTTTACCTCCGCCTGGTGGACCGTACAGCAAGCACGAATGCCCACCAGCGGCGGCGATGAGTAATGCTCGAAATAGGTGGGGCTGAGGAGCCCAGCCAGGCCAAACACCAGGATGAGAAGAAAACCCTGGTAAAGTCGTAACTCCTTGGGTTGGACTCTGGGGCCTGTTCTCTAAAACCTGAACTAAGCCATGGAAGTTGGACGCTGAATAAATCGTCAGCCCTTCAACCGCCTCAGCCTCAGCACGGCAGGTTTCTGGTAAAGCCGCTGCTAAGACTCCTTTTTCTTGTGAGCGAGCTAAGGCCGAGAGAATACCGGGAACTCCGCGCAATTGGCCATCCAACG
>JAJXWL010000012.1 GCA_021781625.1 bacterium | reverse complement strand
CCACTTGACCTTGTGGCGAGGCAAGGACCTCGTTGCCGGGGCCCCCCTTTATAAAAAGAGTCATAGCTGGGGAGAATTTGTCTATGATTTCGCCTTCGCGGACTTTGCCAAACGCCATGGTGGGCGTTGGTACCCCAAGTTGGTGGGAATGAGCCCAGCCACCCCCTCGATAGGCTGGCAAGTTCTTACGGCTCCCGGGGAGGACGCTGAAGCTTTGACGGCCCGGTGGCTTGAAGAAGCCGAAAAGCTGGCACAAAAAGAACAAGCCGCCAGCCTTCAGTTCAACTTTGTGGCCCCCCAATGGGCTGAAACACTCTTAAAACGGGAGCCGAACTGGTACCATTGGAGTCACCAAAGTTTTCTTTGGACGAACCGAGACTTAACCAGTTTCGAAGATTACCTGGGCTGTTTTGACAAAAATCAACGACGCAATATCCGTCGTGAAATTGAGGGGTTTGAGCGTCAGGGATTTCGAACTCAATTGGTTGAAGGGCCCGACATCCCCGAGGACTGGTTTTCGCTGATGGGGGCTCTTTACGACAAAACCAACGCCCAATTTGGGCCCTGGGCCGCCCGCTTTTTAGAACCAGCCTTTTTTGAGGGTTTAGACGCCCTTCGACCTTTTTTGTTATTTGCCGCAACCTTTCGTGACCCCGACCCCCAACCGCAAGCCCTGAGTTTTCTGTTACGAAACGGTCAACGAATTATTGGCCGGTATTGGGGCGAAGTGGAACACGTAGACCTTCAATACTTTAATATCTGCTATTACGCCCCCCTTCGCTGGGCCATCGAACACGGAATTTCCGCTTTTGACCCGGGAGCGGGGAGTCCCCTCAAGGTTCGCCGAGGGTTTGAATCCGAGGTGCATTACAGCCTTCATCGCTTTTTTGACCCTGCCAGCGAAGAGCTCTTCAAATGGTACATCGATGAGGTGAACCGTGAAGAAGAACAGCGGGTTCAAGAACTCAATGAGGCGGTACCGTTCCGCCAAGGCGGGGTCTGGAGGGGACACTAAGCTTTGCGGCCTTGACCTGGCCAGGGCTTTCCCGATAGGAAAAGGAGGGAGTCGATTTATGAGTACAAAAGGTTCAGGTGTTCCTAACCTCGTGCCCTTGGTGTGGTCAACACTCTTCGCCGCTTTGATAGCCGCCGGAGCTCTGTTGGCGGTGCCACTGGGGGGGATCCCCTTTGTTTTGAGCAATTTTTTTGTTCTTTTGGCTGGCTTGGTCTTGGGACCTTTCTGGGGGGGAGTTTCTGTCCTTTTATACCTGCTTATCGGCGGCTTGGGCCTCCCTGTTTTTTCTGGCGGAACCGGTGGCTTAACAATACTCTTTGGCCCCCTTTCGGGCTTTTTGTTCGGCTTTCTTTTAGCGGTCGTTCTTACAGGGCTGGTACGGGATAAAAAAGGGCAATCGCTGGCCCGCAATGGGCTTGCAGTTTTGCTGGGCATTCTTGCCATCTACGCCCTCGGCATTCCCATTTATGCCATTTCAGCCGGCACGCCCCTGATCCCCACCACAGCGAGTATGCTTCCGCTCTTTGTGGGCGACCTTATAAAAGGTGCTCTCGTGTTGGTTTTGACAAGAACCCTATTTCAAGGCTTGCCCCTTTTACGCAAAACTGCCCACCGACCTCGAGAATGAAAGACAGAGAACTTCACATCCCCACTGTCGAAGCGCATCACCTCGTTCATACCTTTGACAATGGCCATCGTGGCCTGGATGATGTGAGTCTAGACTTTCTGCCTGGCAGTTTTACTGTCATGGCCGGGGCCAACGGCAGCGGTAAAACCCTTTTTCTTAAGCATTTAGTCGGTCTTGAGCTCCCCGACAGCGGCGAGGTCCGCCTTGATGGGGTACCCGCCCAACGCCATTGGACAAAAAGCAGAGCCTTCTTCGGGTTGACGTTTCAAGATGCTGAGGCCCAAATTCTGGGGACCACGGTTGAAGAAGATGTGGCGTTTGGCCCAAGGCAGCTAGGGCTTTCTCAACGTGAGGTTCAAGAACGAACACAGCACGCCCTGCAGAGGTGCGGGTTAGCCGGTCGAGAAAAAGACCTAACCGCCGTTTTGTCAGGCGGTGAAAAACGCCGCCTCAACCTTGCTGCAGTCTTGGCTCTCGAACCTGCCATTTTGTTGCTCGACGAACCCTTTTCTGGCTTGGACTGGCCGGGTGTCCAGGCGTTTCTCTCGGTGTTATTGGCGCTCCACCAAGAGGGTCGAACCATTATTTTGGTGACACATGATGTCGAAAAGTGTTTAGCCCATGCCCAGCGTCTGGTCCTTTGGAAGGATGGAAAAATTCTTTCGGATAGCACACCAGTCCTGGGTTGGGAAAGCCTCCCCCAGGCAGGCGTTTTTCGGCCGCCCGTTGTAGCCCAACAGATCTCTGAACTGACGTGGCTAAGGTCGCACAGCTAAAATGGGACGCCCCCTCCTGTTTCATTATCAGCCACGTTCCGATTTTTTGAGCCGCTTGCCAGCGCTGAGCAAGTTAATAGGGGCCCTGTGTTTTTCGTTCGTGGTGACCCAAGGCTCATTTTGGGTTCTGGCTCCCACCGCTCTTGGTTTGGTTGCCCTCTGGGCGGGAATTCGCGCCCCATTTTCCGCCCTGTGGCGCCCCGTTCCCGTTCTGCTCGTCCTCGGCCTCTTGAGTCTAAGCCCCCTTCTCGGTGGAGCCTCCCCCCGACTCGTCGTGGTTCATGCGGGACTTCAAACCCTTCGTGTCGCCCTTCTTTTTGAGGCGGGACACCTTTTAACCTTAACCACTAGCCCTGGCCAAATCGCTCAGGCAGTACGCCAACTGGCCCGTCCCTTGGGAAGGACCAGAGCCCTGCAAGCGGCAGCCTTGGTCTCGTTAACCATCAGCGCCATTCCTGGCATCCTCGACCGAGCCGCCATGGTGAAAGACGCAGCTGCTCTAAGGGGGGTAAAGCCTCGCCCCTCTCTGATCATGGTCAACCTCTGGACAATCGTTCTTTTGCGGGTTCTGTTAACCCGCGGCGCAGATACTGCCCAGGCTTTGGAACTAAGAGGCTGGGGAGGTGCAAGTTCATGAAACGCAATCACTGGGGCACGGTCTCCTTGCTAATGGCGGCTCTGGGTTGGCTCTTTGTCCGCTTTCAGCCCTGGTGGCCTACCACCAGTCAGGCTTTCCCTAACCTTTGGCAATTGGCCGACGCGCTGTTTTCGTCGGCTCTCGTCGGGGGGCTGGCGGACTGGTTTGCCGTGACGGCCCTTTTTAGCCGCCCCTTAGGCCTCCCCTTACCACACGTCGATGTGCTAAGAAGGCGCAAGGATGACGTTGCCAAGGCGGTTCCGCACTTTGTGGCCCAACTCCTCACCCCAGAACTTTTGACCGCCGAGCTCGAAAAAGTCGATTTTGTGGGGCTTCTTGACAGCAATTGGCGTCATCTTGAGCATTTTGATGCCCCCTCCACGGTTTCGCACTTACTTCGCCATGGGCTTGAGGCAGGCTGGGACAAGACGGCGGGTACCGCGGTGGCAGGAGTTCTTAAAGAGGCTGTGCAAAAAAACCGCTCGACGTTGACGGCGTACCTCAACGATTTGGTGCGAAAAATGGCGGGCTGGAAGGCCCTGTTTCTGGGGTCAGGAACAATCGACAAGGTTCTTGAAACCGGACTGACCGAGCTGGAACGTTTGCAGAGTGATTTTAGCCACCCGCTACGAGAATTTTTTCGTCAAACTCTTGTTTTGTATGCCTTTGATTTGACTTTGCCGTCTTCGGAACGGCGTCAAACCCTCGAAAAGTTGTTTCAAGAGAGTTTAGCCGACGAAGAACTGAAAGCTTCGGGGTTAAAAATTCTTGCTCAGGGACTCGAAGCGCCTTCGGATAAGCCCGAGGTTTTGAACAAAGCGATCGGTCGTTGGCTGGGTTTGGCTATCGACCGTACCAAGGCTTTGGAGCATACCGCCAAGGCCGTGGGGGAACTTCTGACGAAAATCGACCCCGATCTGTTCATTCAGCAGGCCGAACGGGCTGTCGGCCAAGACCTACAATATATTCGTGTCAACGGAGCCGTGGTCGGAGGCCTCGCTGGCGTTGCGCTATCCTTGTTGTCGCATTTAAGAATCCCTTAACCCCAGCGCATGGACAGAAGCCCTACAACGGGCTAAAATTTTAGGATGAGTTCCTCGATGTTGTCTGCCCCCATTCCTCAAACTCTTGCAACCCCTTTTTGGGTACCTGCGCCAGACAATGCGGTGCGTTGTCTGGCCTGTTTTCGAGAATGTGTGATTCCCCCCGGGGGCACGGGATTTTGTCGGGTTCGCGTTAACCAAAATGGCAAGCTGGTCCGTCCCTATGAGGCACTTTTATCCGCCTGGCAAAACGATCCTATTGAAAAAAAACCTTTATATCATTTTTTACCCGGCAGTCAGGTCATGTCGTTCGGCGGCTGGGGGTGCAACTTTATCTGCCCGTGGTGCCAAAACCACCCCATTTCGCAAAAGCTTCCCCTACCCCACGAATACCGTCCCACAAGCCCCAGCGAGCTTATACAAATGACCCTGGACGCGGGAGCGCCTTCGCTGGCTATGACCTATAACGAACCTACGGTTGCCATTGAATTTGTTCGAGAAACCTTTTGGCAGGCCCGCGAGGCAGGACTCAAAACTGTTTTAGTCACCAACGGTTCGTTGGGTGCTCGGGGGGTAAGGTCGTTAGCCCCGTTTTTAGATGCTGTCAACGTCGATTTGAAAAGTTTCAAGGCGGAGAAGCTCCGAAAAGTGGTCGCCGGAGAGCTCGGAGCTGTTTTGGCGGCCATCGAAACCTTTCGTTCAGAGGGCGTCTGGACCGAAGTGGCCACCCTTGTGGTTCCCGATTTTAATGATTCGCTGTCAGAGCTGGAAGACATGGCCCGTTGGTTGGCGGGCATTGGCCGTTCTACCGTGTGGCATCTGACCCAATACCATCCCGATTACCGGTATCGGCTGCCTCCCGTCCCCAAGAAACGCTTACAGGAGGCCAGAGAACAAGGTTTCGCAGCCGGCTTAAAGTATATTTATCTTGGTAATCTTGGCGGGGAAGGAAGCCTTGGCGGCGACAATACAACCTGCCCCGAGTGCCAAGCGCTTCTTGTCGAGCGACCGTTGGGCTCAAATTCTCGGGCCTTTCAGGGTCAGTGTCAGTGTGGAACGACCATTCCCGGTATCTGGTCATGAACCCCTCGATTCGACCCGCCTGCGGGGCCGGGAGCTTCTACCCGGCAACTTTTGAAGAACTTCAAAAGCTTGTTCGGCAAAAGCTCGAAGGAAAGTCCCCTCAAGAGCCCCAAAGATTTCACTGTTTTGCCCTCGCTGTTCCGCATGCCGGGTATCGGTATTCGGCAACCACAGCGGGCTACGGTTTTGGCTGGCTAGCGGGACAGTCGCCCCCCGAGATCGCTTTGTGGGGACCTAGTCATCACTTTGCGTTTTCGGGCCTAGCCGCAAACCCGTATACGGCCTGGGCCTTGCCAGGCAAGGACTTTTCTCAGTTTGCCCTCAAAGAGGGCGCTCAAGGTTTTGTTTCCGAGCTAGACTCAAGGAAAATTCATCGACCTGAACATTCCTTAGAGGTGGAACTACCCTTTCTGCGTGAAGTTGCTCCTGAAGCGGTGGTCGAGGCAGTACTCTTTGGCCAAACTGACCCTGAAGCAGTTCTCAACGTCCTCTGCCCCAAAAATCCGCCTCTGATTATTGTTTCAACTGACCTTTCTCACTACCACCCCTTGGACGAAGCCCAACGTCGTGACAGGCAGTATCTTGACGATGTACAAGCTGGACGGGTGGGTAAGGTCCTTAGCGGTGAAGCCTGCGGCAGGGTACCCTTAGCGGCTTTAGTTCTTCTCGCCCAACAAAAGCATTGGGAATGTCGACTTTTGCACTACGAAACCAGCGCGGTGGCCTCGAACGACACCACGTCCGTTGTGGGGTATGCCGCCTTGGCCTGGGGGGTAGCATGCTGAGCAACACCGAAAGGCTTGCCTGTTTGAAACTAGCTCGTTTAACGATTCGTTCCCATGGCACCCTCCAAGGCCTTCCGGTAAGCGGGCTTCCGCCCCTGTCAGCGTCATGCTTTGTTACGCTGACCCAGCACGGGAATCTTCGCGGTTGCATCGGCACCCTTTGGCCTTATCGTTCCCTGGCCGATGACATTCAGGGCAATGCCTATGCGGCCGCCTTTGAGGACCCTCGTTTTGCCCCGCTCACCCCCGCTGAAGAACCCCAAATCACCATTGAAATCTCATTATTGACCCTTCCCCAACTATGGAATGGGACTGCCGATGAGCTTTTAGCTTGGCAGAGTAAAGAACCGCAAGGCGTTATTTTGAAGTATCAGGGGAGACAGGCGACCTTTTTACCCCAGGTGTGGGAACAAATTTCCGGCGAACGCTTTTTTCGGGAGCTGTCACGCAAGGCCGGCTGTTCTTTCGAGGCCTGGCGACAAAAAGAAGCCAAGCTTTGGACTTACCAGGTAGAGTCTTTTTCTGAATGCCCTTGATTCTTAGGTCCGCTTCTATTTAAATTTAGGATATGCCCGACCTACCCGAGGATTTTCCGGTTTTTCCCTTTGTTCAGGAGCTCTTTGAGGATCTTTCCCTTACTCTTCCCTCGTTGGGTTGTCGCTTTGAGGGTACTGTTCCCCCCAACGATTTGAGTGCTAAGGCAAGACGTACCCATTTAAAAAATCAACTTTTTCTCTTTTTTGCCGACCTGGCGCAAGGGCGAACTGTCATCACCGTAAAATTCACCCTAGCCAGCGGAAGCGACGGAAGGCAAGAATGGTGTTTCTTGGCACCGCAGGTTTTCACTCCTGAGTTCGCCCCAGAAAATTTGCCCTCGTGGCAACCGGAATTTCAACGCTTGGTGATGGCCGAAGGAGCGGGCTTTGGGTTTATGCTCCCCCAAGGTACGCCGTTGCAAGTAGGACCTCCGTTGGATTGGCGGGAGCTATTTCGGTTGTATGGCAGTCCTCAAGCGGGACACGATATGGTTCAGAATTTTCTGAGGCGGTCTGAAGCCCTGATGAGTCAGCTCGACGAGGCGGTTAAGTCCCAAAATGCTTCTGAGTGCTTTCGTCTCGCACACACCTTAAAAGGGGCTGCTCGCGGCATTTACGCCCTTCCTTTTTCGATGGCGGCGCTTAAACTAGAGATGGCAGGACGAGGGGGCAACCTGGCAGAAGCGGCGAACTTGATGACCAATACCCGTGAGGTTTGGCAGGAGCTCGTCGCCTGGTACCGAAAAGGTGAAGGTTCTGGGCCTGGCGCCAACGTAGGCTAAACAAACAAACAAATTCTCAGTTACATAACGCATTCAAAGGAGTTTACTGTGGTAAGCTTGGCGGGAGTTGTATAGTGAAAAAAATAGCACTCATTTGGGGCCTGATTACCGGGGTTTTTCTCAACACGGGAGTCTTACAGGCTCAAGCCTCCGACCCCAATGATCCTGGTCATCCGTTTCGGGTAAACTTTGGAGCCGTTAGTGTTGGCCTTGACCCACAAAAAAGTCAGACAACCATCGAAGCTGAAATCTACACGGCCTTATATGAAGGGCTTGTCGTTTATGATCCGTATTCGCTGAGGCCAGAACCGGGTGCCGCCTCAAGCTGGACCACCTCGTCCGACGGAAAAACGGTCACCTTTCACCTCCGTGCAGGGCTCAAGTTCTCGGATGGCACCCCCCTCACTGCTCAAGACTTTGTGGATACGTGGATACGCTTATTGTCACCGGCCACCCAGGCGCCGTATGCCTCACTTTTGGACATGATCAAAGGAGCAAAAGAATGGCGCGAAGGTAAACTTACCGACAGAACCAAGCTGGGTATTCAAGCTAAAGACCCACAAACCCTCGTGCTTAGCCTAAAAGAACCTGCACCCGAATTGTTTCCCATTTTGTGTCATTATGCCTTTGTTCCGCTCGATCCTCATTTTTTAGCGACCGGAAAAGGCTTTCCCGCCTCCAATGGCCCCTACTTGGTTCTGACCAGAACCCCTCAACGCTGGGATTTGATCAAAAATCCCACCTATTGGGATCGTGCTAATGTCAAGATTCCCCATTTAGTTTTTACCTTCAACGATGATGCCGTTAAAGTGACCCAAGAATTTAAAGATGGCTATTACGACTGGCTTGCCGATGGTATCGATGGGTCTGCCATCCTTAGTGATAAACTCATCTCTGCGGTTCCCCTCTTTGGAACTACGTTTTTGTACTTTAGGGTTGCGCATTCGCCTTGGAATAATCCTTTGGTTCGCCGAGCCCTCTGGCTTGCCGCTCCCGTGGAAGAGCTAAGAAAACCCTACATTCAACCGTGTACGACGCTCATTCCCGAATTTGAAGGCTACCCCTCTCCAAAGATAAAATCTCAGACTGACGTGGCCGAAGCCAAAAAACTCCTTGCCCAGGCCGGGTACCCCCTCGGCAAAGGTCTACCCCCGGTAACCCTTGCCCTACCCGATGGGTCAGAAAGTCAAAGGATAATGAATCTGCTGAAAACAGCCTGGGGTACTCTCGGGGTTACTGTGAAAGAAAAGTTGATATCGGGCTCTTATTACGACAAAATTGCCAAGGTTCCCCACACGGTTGGGTATTTCAGCTGGGTTGGCGACTATTTGGACCCCACCACCTTTCTCTTGCTCTGGAAAAAGGATTCCTCGTTGAACTCGTTTGGGATGGCTGACCCTGTTTATGATGGCTTTTTAAGCAAGGCTGCCCATTTAACAGGAGAAGCGCGCTACAAGATGCTTGCCAAGGCTGAAAGCTACCTCCTTGATAACGGGTTACTCCTCCCCCTCAGCCACTCGCCAGGGTTCAATTTGATCGATCGAGAACTGGTTGGCGGTTGGTATCCGAACCCCTTGGATATCCACCCGTTCAAAAACCTCTATTGGAAACCCTTGCAACCCTGGAAGAATGCGGTAAGGTTTGACTTTTCACCAAAAATGACCTATCATCATGGGCATGCCTGAAGACACTTCTCCCAACGGAACCTACCCTTTCCAGATTGACCAAAAGGTAGTTTACCCTCTGCAAGGTGTAGGTACTATACAGTTGATTACAGAAAAGGTCTTCAAAGGTAAGCCAACACCGTATTACCAGATCTACCTACCTGTCACTGATATGATTGTCATGATCCCGGTGCACAAGGCTGTCGAGATTGGCATTCGTAGCATTGTTCCGCAAGAAAAGGCTCAAGAAGCTTTGGCTATTATTTCGAGCGAATACGAGCCTGTGACTGCCGACTGGAAGCTTCGCTATCAGATGAATTTAGATCTTCTCAAAAACGGAGATATCACGGACATAGCGCTCGTGGTGCGCAACCTTTATCACCGTAGCAAAGTGAAAGAATTACCAATTCTCGAACGAAAGCTTTATGATAGCGCGATGAAGCTGCTCATCGATGAGGTTGCCTTTTCGTTAGATATTGCCGTAACCGAAGTCGAAAAACTCGTTCACGAAAAACTTGAACCTCTGGCCAAGTTGGTTCATGCCTCTGCTTTTGGTGAGGATTCTGAAGAGGAATTTGAACCCGAAGAAGAGGAAGAAGAAGAGTACGAGGAGTGACATCCCCTTTGACCTGGCAGAAGGCGTTTGAAACGCTTCGTCAAACTCTTGACGACGATCGTCCTAGCCTGAATGTTTTAGATGCCGGGGGGGCAAGCCCTTTTCAAATTTTAATCGCCACTCTGTTGTCCCTCCGGACGAAAGACGAAGTAACGTTGAAAGCAAGTAAGTCCCTGTTTGCCAAAGCCGCGACTCCCCAGGCCATGCTAACCCTGTCCGAAGAAGAAATCGCACAAACCATTTTTCCCGTCGGGTTTTACAAAACAAAAGCGGGACATATCCGAGAAATTTCTCAGATTCTTTTAGATTCGTATCAGGGATCCGTACCTTCAGAAAAAGAAGCTCTTCTCGCCTTACCAGGTGTAGGTCCCAAAACTGCGAACTTGGTTCTTGGCCTAGCCTTTGGTGTACAGGCCATCTGTGTTGATACCCATGTACACCGCATTGCGAACCGCTGGGGCTGGGTTCAGACTCATGAACCTGAAGAGACCGAAAAGGCCTTAGAAGCTCTTCTGCCCCAGGAAATTTGGATTGAGGTCAATGAGCTGTTGGTTCAGTTTGGGCAAACCATTTGTGGCCCAGCCAGCCCCCACTGTCAGCTGTGTCCGCTAAGCGACCTTTGCCCGCGGATTGGGGTTCTGCACCACCGCTAAGAAGACTTCATGAAACTTAGCTTTGCGGTTTTTTTGCTAACAGCCACTTCGCTTTTTGCCGTGGAGCCCCACCTTATCCCACTTCTCGAAGATGCCACGCACAAATCGCGTGAAATTATCGACAGTCAACCCCAACCCCAAGAATTTTCGGCACAGGAATTGAGGTGGTTGAATACCGAAGCTCAACGACGGTGGGGAGTCTCGTGGCAAGACCTTTCTCACCAAGGGCGAAAGGGTGCCCAAAGGCGAGAATTGCTCCTCCGCTGGCTGAACCCTGTGCTTGCCGATCATCCCGGACCTGCTCCCGCCGATGCAAAGCGACACCCCCCTGCTGAAAATTGGGTTAGCGATACCCCTTGGGCTCTTCCCCACGACCCAAGCTCACGTTGGCATCCCTAAACCGTCGACTGCTCTGACTTGACAACTCGTTCAGCCCTGTCTAGTTTTGTCTCATGACGTTTCCCGAACCCGTTCACGACATTGTTCAAGCTCTTTTAGACTCCTATCATCAGGTAGGGGGTATTAACCACGTCGATGAAACGCGGCTCCCTTCGATGGAATCGGTAGACAACCTGCTTTCAGACCTCAAAAGCCTCGTTTTTCCCGGCTTTTATAAGACCCTGCAGGTGGTTGATGAGGCCACCCTTCCGTATGCGACCGCAGAGCACCTCTTTCGTGCCGCCAAAGGCCTGATGCGAGAAATTCAACGTGCACTTTGGTATTCACGCTGTAAAGAAACCTCGCACCCTTTAGGGGCAGAGGTGCAAGAACAGGCTCGGAGGGTTGCCTTCGATCTACTCAAGGCTATTCCGCACATCCGCAGACAAATTCAAGAAGATGTTCAGGCCATTCTTGATGGCGACCCAGCCGCTCAGTCAGCAGCCGAAGTCATTCTCGCTTACCCAGGGGTCGAAGCGATTTTGGTTTACCGCCTTGCCCACCTTTTATATGAAGCTCAAGTTCCGTTAATTCCTCGCATGATGAGCGAAATCATCCACCGCAAGACCGGAATTGATATTCACCCTGGAGCTCAAATTGGTCGCAGATTTTATATTGACCATGGAACAGGCATCGTCATCGGAGAAACCTGTGTCATTGGCGATGAAGTAAAACTCTACCAAGGGGTTACCTTGGGAGCCTTATCGGTGCGCAAAAACGAGCAGGCCAAGAAACGACACCCCACTATCGAAGACCGCGTCACGATCTACGCGGGAGCGACGATTTTAGGCGGAGAAACCGTCATTGGTAAGCATTCGACAGTGGGGGGCAATTGCTGGATCACGGCTTCGGTGCCACCCTACTCCATCATCCAAAATCGTCCTCAAGAGCCAATTATTATGCCCCGGGACGCTCTCATTATTGATTATCAAATCTAGGCTTGGGGACTTTAGGCTTTCGGGCTGAGCTGGGCGCGGTGAAGCTCCTTACCCCATTCATCCTCAAAAATGAGCTCCAAACCTTGTGAAGAGCCGGCTAGCACAAGCGAGCCTTTATTTCTAGGAGCTCGCCACAACGAAGCAGGGGATTCGTTGGTTACGGGCGGCGCAACGGCGCCCCCTCCGCCTACCACCGCATACCGAACTCCTCGATACGACAGCTCTTCTAACTGATGTTGATGGCCCGAGATCACCAAGCTAACGCCTCCGGCCTCTAGCAAAGGGGCTACCTCCGCCAAGGTTTCAGGGTGGTCAAACCACGGTCTTTTATGGGCATCCGTCCATCCGGAACTGGCAAAAAAACAATGGGAGAGAGCCACTTTCATCCAACCCGGCGGGGTTTCGGCCAACGATCGCTCTAGCCATTGGCGTTGGGCTTGATCGAAGGTCTCGGTACCCCACAATAAATGTAAGACAAAAAAGCGAACGCTTACCGCTTCAGAACTCACAACGTCCCAGGTGTAAAACCAAGGTGAGCCAGAACTGGTGGGTTGTGGAGGAAAAGCCTTCAAAAACAACTTGTGACCACCAAAAAGCGCGTCATGATTTCCCAAAAGGGGAACGAGAGGTACCTGTATTCCTAAACCCTCACGGAGAACTTTTAGGGTTAGTCCCCAGCCCGCAGTACCGCGCTCAACAAAATCCCCCAACATAACCAGAGCCTGTACGGGAATTTTTGCCGCTCGTCTCAAGAGGGCCATCGACACACCAGTATCAGAGGTAGGAGCATCAAAGTGAGGGTCTGAGGTAAACATGAGGCGCCATGCCCCTTGAACCTGTAGACCTTTTTGAAGGTTAAGTAACCGGGGACCCAAAGGTGGGGTGAACTTTTTTATGCTTTGATGACGTTGCCAAGCAGAAAAACCTAATGAGAGTCCAGCAAAAAGCCCTAGCCCTGCTCCTGCAAAACTCAACCCCCTTTGAACGGCCTGAGCAAGGGGTAAAAACCCTAACAAAGTCAAAGCGGGAGGAAGAAGACCAGCAAGAACTACCGGGATTCGCCAACCTCGGGGCCCCCAGCGCCACAGTCCACGACCTCCGGGCAAAAAGTACAGCCACAAAACCGACCAAAGCACTGCCACCAAAGCTATACACGCTAGAAACAGCGCCAAAACGGGATTAAGTCTTGTGGAGACTAGGAGCTCTTGCACGAAATACAGTTAAGCGGAAACGGTATCTTTAGAGGTGGGGTCCCAGAATTGCCTGGCCTTGCCTTCCAGGATCATTCGTAATGTCAAGCTTGAAAAATAGCCTTGAATTTGATCTGCCGCCGCTTTCCAGACATCGTAGGTCAGACATTCATCGGCCTCGGTACACACCGGGACATTGTCAGAACACGAGGTACAGGGGGTTAAGTCGAGTCCTTCGCCCACCGCATCAAAGATTTCTTTGACCGTGACTTCTTCTAGCGGACGGTTCAAGGAAAACCCGCCTCCTGGCCCCCGTACCGAGGTGATAATGCCGGCTTTTTTCAGTTTAAAGAAAAGCTGCTCAAGAAATTCAGGAGAAACCTTTTCAGCACTGGCAATATCTTTGATGGAGATGGGGCTTCCCTGAGCATTCACGGCGAGAAATAAAATGGCCTTTAGTGCATACCGGCCCTTGGTTGTAATTCGCATAATACTCTCCGTTCAGGTTAAACCTAGCTGAATTATGACACAAAAACTCACCAACCGGCAAGTCCTGCACACCGTTAACAATCCTCAAAGGGTGGTTGGGTGCCATGCTTTGTACTTTCTTTACTGCTTTTCTAACACCAACGAGCGAAAGCCTCGCCATTTCGCCTCATCTAAAAGCCGAAAGCCGCGATGCTGCTCGAGAAACCGAGCCATATCCGTCGAAGTCCCCGAAAGCACCACCCTACCCCGAGGCGATACAAGGGTTTTTAGAGTCTGTTGCACCGAAGAAATCCAGGGTACGCGAGGGTGGGACTGCCAATTCATGATGATTAAATCTTGGGGAGGGAGGTGACCGTTCAACAAAGCAAAATCTGCCACAAGAAGGGCCTGACACGAGACGTTGTGTTGGGTAGCTCGCAACGCCAACAGGTCTGTCCCCGCAACCGTAAGGTCACACTGAGTCAAAGCACTCGCTTTTACCATCACAGCAGAGTGCCCCTGGCCCGGCTCCCAAACGAGAACTCGGTCAACCTTGAGCTTTGTGAGGTTTTCAAGCACCCGAGCCTGAGTCTGAAGAGGGTAATCGAGGCTGTCAAAGTTTGGTAAACCCCAGAACGTGGTCATTCGTCTTCCATCAGTTAAGGTTTGCTGGTGACGAGGGTAGGCCGAAGGATCGTCTTGTGATGCGGCTCCCGCAGGTCGTCGAAAGTGATACACCGCATACCGCAGAGTTTTTTCTTGAAGATCAAGCACCCAACCAGCGTCTTGGGCATCGTGTAAGGTAGCCTCGGCTAGGGGGGCAACTACAACCACTGCTGCCAAGCCTTCGGGGACTACCGAGGCCAAGAGGCGTCTCCACCACCACCGCAACACCGGTGGCCCCGCTTTGGCCGGAATATTCGCAACAACAAGATCAAAGGAGTGCTCTTCAGTGTCACCCAAAAGTGCTGGTTTGACCTCAATGGCAACACGATTGGCCCGGGCGTTCTCGGCCGTAAACGAACACGCTAAGGCTGACCGGTCTCTCGCCTCGACAGTTAAGCCGGAATAACGCTTGGCTAAGGCGAGGGCGAGCGGGCCCGTTCCACAACCACAATCCAAGGCTTTTCCGGTTAACTCGACCCGCTTTTGGGCCAGGGTCTTGAGTAACAGGAGGGTGCCTTCATCAATTTGATGTGCTGAGAATAACGCATGTGACACTTTAAGGGTCAAATCGACGCCATCGAACCTTAAAGGTAAGGATTTGAGGACATAATTCGAGGGAAACGGATCAAGAAAGAAGGGCTCCATATCAGCTCCTGAGCTTGGTTTTATCATAAGTCAGGGTTTTGCAAAACTTCCCCATTGTGAACAAGCCATCTTATGTTAAAGTAGAAGTATGAAAACCTGGACCACCCCGTGGGGCCCTTTATCGCTTTCACGGTTTCCCTACGACGATGATCCTACTCTGCAAGCGTGGAGCGGTGCTGACACTCTTCTTCTTGAAGATTTTTCTCGACGCCGCTTACCAACGGGTACCTTAGTTCTGGTTTACAATGATGCTTTTGGAGCCCTTACCTGTGCCCTCCTCATTGCCGGTTACAAAGTCGCTCAAATTTCGGACTCAGCCCTCTCTCAGCGTGCTACCCTCTGGAATGTCGAAGCAAACCACTTAGATGACCAAGACCTGTTTCTTCTGGACAGCCTCAGTGTCCCCGAAGGAGAAGTTGTGTTGTATCGACTACCTCGGTCAGCGGACCTTTTAGAATACCAACTAGCACAAATTTCTTCGTACCTTTCAGCTCAAGGGACCTTCATCGCCTCCGGGATGACCAAAGAGATCCATACAACAACTCTCACGTTAATCGAGAATCTACTCGGCCCGACGACGACCACTCCGGCCGACTATAAAGCCCGGTTGATTCATACCCAGCCTCAACCGCAACCCCGTCCCGCCTCTCGCTTTCCCTTTCGCTGGTCAATTCCCTCGCTTAACCTCGAAATCATTCAGCATGCCGGGGTTTTTTGCGCCGGTCGACTGGACGGTGGTACCCGTTTATTTTTAGAGCATTTTCCCAAAGCCTCCCACCTCAATGGTGCCGTTGTCGACCTGGGTTGTGGCAATGGGATGTTAGGGCTGGTGGCTGCTAAACGCTCATTAAGTGCCGAGATCTTTTGTGTTGACGAGTCTTTTCTTGCAGTCTGGTCGGCCCGAGAAAGTTTTCGAATTAATCAGATGGGTGGACGGGGTAAATTCCTTTGTGGCGATGGTCTAGAAGACTTTGATAAAGGCTCGGTAGATCTGATCCTCTGCAACCCCCCATTCCATTTTCAAAACGCTCAGACCCTTTCTATCGCGCAAAAAATGTTTCAAATGTCCGTGAAGGTACTCAAACCCAACGGAGAGCTTTGGGTGGTTGCTAATCGTCACCTCGGGCACCACAAGCTTTTAAAAGAACTTTTTCCGCGTATTGCCACGGTTGCATATGACGAAAAATATGCTCTGTTCCGGTGTTTCAAAGCACTGGAGAACTCAGCTCTTTGATGGGGGCCCCTCATGTTCTTCGGGAGGGCGAGTTTTGCCAAAAAATACCCCAAACAAGATGGCACCCAAGGTCTGAATCACAGCCCCTAGTTCAAAGGGTAAACTCAACGAAATGTTTTCGATCATGGGCCCCGCTAAAGAGGGACTGATCGCCGAGGTGACTTGCGAGGGCAAGTTACTCAACGAACTCACCTTACCTCGTTGGGCATCAGGAACAATCCCCATCACGTACGACTGCCTTAGGGGCAGGCCCAAGCGTTGTACCATCATTCTTAAAGCGTAAAGAACGCCCGCAAGCCAAAAGAAGGGGGCAAGGACCATGGGAATGATCATCAAACCTTGCACGACTCGTGTGGCCACAATGCTTCGAACGACACCCCAGCGCAAAGCCACACGGGCCGTAAAAACATTCGAGACCAACGAAACAAAATTGATGAGCATGTACAGAAGTCCGATTTCAACCGCGCTGACACCAAACCGCCGGTAAAACCAATACGTAATGAAAGGGCCAAAAAAGCCCACCGCAAACCCATTTAGACTGTTGGTCAGGGCCAATTGAAGCAGAAGTCGCCTAACCTGCCCACCGGGAAGAGCTGGAGAGGCGTCTTTGTTGACAGGGGTTGCCTGAGATTTCTCTAAAGGAAGTTTTCTATCTTTTGCAATACCCATGGCTAAAAACCCAGCCGCCAGCGCACAAGCACCCGAAACAAAAAAGGCCGCGCTAAATTGCTGGGCCTGAGGCGTAAGCCCAACCGTCAGGTAAATCAAAGGGCCGCCACCGATCAAAGCTCCCAAGGAGGTGGCAAAACCTAGGCGTCCAAACAAAGAATTTCGGTGCGTCGACGGAATGCGGGCGGTCAAATACGCTTGTTCTGCCGGCTGATAAGGTCCTACAGTACCCGCGCCGGCGCCAGTTCCTCGCCCCAGGGCTCCTAAAGCGGCGCTGACAAACAAAAACGCCCCCCACTGGCTAAGGGCAAAAATAAAGCAAGCCGCGGCAGTAACGAGAGGCATGAGGACGAGAAACGAACGACGCCCGAAGCGATCCGACAAAAACCCTATTACTGCCGTCAAAATTGCCGAAGCCGTCGCCGTCGCTGTGAACAGCAAGCCGATAAACACCCCATGAAAACCCAGTTTAGCCAGATCGATAGGAACAAGAATGGCCGCCATAGCCTGTGTGGCACTCATCAGAGCGTGTGCGATCAAAACCCGTGCGATGTCTGTATTCATCCAAGAGGGGGCAAACCAACGACTGGCCCAACTCAGCGGTCCAAATTTTCTCGCCATAGGGAAATTGGGCCCCAAAGAGATGCTTTCCGCAAGGGAAACGACGGCCCAAAAAAGAGATTTATGAAATCGTTAAGAAAATCCTGTTAGGGGGTTTTCTCCCAGGTCTGAACCGAAGCCTTGAGAAAACTTGACAGCTTTCGACTGGACTCGGTGTCTAAGTAGAGAAAACCCATTCCGTATTCGATTCCGCCCGGCTCACCGGCAAAAACCTGCCGACACACACATTCCAAGGGCCCAAACACCCAGCGTTTCCCACCGGCTTCGGCTTCAAAGGTTAACTGATGAACCGCCTTTTTTTCGAGCGGTGACGAGACCCTCACCCGAGCCCCATCGTGACTAATATCCAGCACCCGGGCAGGACGTCTTGTACCGCTTCTTGTCTCGGTAAGACTACCCGCAACGGTCTGAACAGGCAAACGTGGCCACCTCCGTTCTCGGGTTAGGCGTAACCGTTCCAAGGGGCTCAAGAGGATTTCTCCCGCTGGCTGAATTTCGACTACCGCCGTTAGGCCTTGTAAAAAATGAGTTCCCGAGGCGTAGTTAACCAACATGGCCTGACCTTTGGTCAACGTAGAAGCCAAAGGTTCGGGAACGAGGACCGTGAATCCTTTTCGCGTCATCCCCGTCACCACGGACGAGACCAACGAGACCCCTTTGGCTTCAATCAAATCCACCTCGACCGAGTCCCCGGTATGCAAAGGGTAAGGCGACCCCATCAGAGCTTGAGAGTTTTTACCACTGGTTTTAAGCCGAGACTTTCTCGCGTAAAAAAACTCTGCAAACTTTTCAAGGACTGCTGCGGGAACTGCCTGAGCCGCAGGTTCCCGTCGCCGGAATTCGTCGATAAGGTCATGTAAGGCTACCTGTTGAACAAGATTCAACGATGCTTCTTGCTGAGAATGGCGCTTTGACAAGAGCATATTTTGACCTCGCCGCTTTTGAAAGCCTCGGTAGGCCAGAATAAAGATTGTGGTTAGGAGCGCGAGAATCAGCACGCCCAGGTAAAAACCCGACGGATCAAGACTCCCGCCAAAACCTTGTGAAAATTGTGTCTGCCAGCTCGCAGAGTTGGGATTCATAAGCCCCCCTTGTCCGAGACTGCTTCTCTCATCATTATATCCCCTACGGATCAAGTTCACGAGAACTTCTTTAGGGAGAAAATTGTGCCGGATTTTTGGATATTTCTCACGTCGACAGCGCTTTTTGACAGCCTTTCTACTGCTATTCAGATTGTCGTTTTTGTCTTTTTGCTCTCGACTCGACGTCCTTTAGCTCACGCGCTTGCCTTTTTCGCGGGTACAAGTCTGGCCTATTTTGCCTGCGGGTTGGTCTTTCTTTACCACCGTGAAGCGGTAAACGCCTGGTTAGCCCAGATTCTTCCTAATATGAATTCGATACCAGACCCCAGTTACTATGGCCTTCAGCTGGCCTTTGGGGCTCTTTGCGTTGTCTTAGGAATTGTTTTTGCCTTTCGCAGTCAAAAACAAGGACTTTCCCCGATGTTTCAAAGACTTACCCTGTTAATTCGTTTTTTGAACCCCCTGACCGCGTTTGCCCTGGGTGCCTTTCTGAGCGTAACAGGCTTTCCTGTTTCAGTACCCTATCTGGGAGCTCTCGAGAAACTTGGCCAAGCCTACGGTAACACGGGAGCCTTACCGGGAGTTTTGTACTACAACGTGATCTACGCCGTTCCGATGTTGATCCCGCTCGTCCTGTACCTACTTTTACGAAACCACGTGACGGATATCGAGGCAAAACTGCACTTTCACACTCCGAGGTGGGGAGCATTAGTTAACAGTTGGCTTACCGCCCTTTTGGGGCTGGTTTTCGTCCTCGATTCCACGGCTTATTTTGTTTGGGGGCAAGCTCTTTTACCCTCGCGTTTTTTTTAAGTGAGATGCCCGTCAACCGTTACTGTCACTTCGGCATATGGAACGGTTTTGCCGCTGGCGGTGATTGCTCGCTTAGTTAAGGCGGCGATACCCGAACAGCAAGGCACTTCCATCTTAACAACGGTTATCGAACGGATGGTTCTCGTTTGCAAAATTCGAGTGAGTTTTTCGCCATACGCTGCTGTATCATCAAATTTGGGACACCCTACCATCAGGACACGACCTGGTAAAAGCTGTCGATGAAAGGCAGCGTACGCAAAGGGTACACAGTCAGCACACAGCAATAGGTCTGCCTGTTCAAGAAATGGCGCAGAAACAGGAACGAGGTTCCACTGCACCGGCCATTGCTGAAGAGCACTCCCAGAATTTTGAAGCGACGGGTTTCCTAGCATACGCACCCGGCTTCCTGGACAACCTGGTGCCGTTGGTGGGCTTACTGGTCTTTTTAGTTGAGGAACTTCAACAAGCTCTTCTCGAAAGGCTTCAGCTTCACGGTTGACCACACGAAGGGCCCCTTGGGGACAATCCCTTAGGCACGCTCCGAGGCCGTCACACAAGGCATCACCGACAAGGCGAGCTTTTCCGTCAACGATTTGCAAAGCACCCTCATGACAGCCGGGGATGCATTCACCACACCCATTGCAAAGCTCTTCATCAATTTCAATAATCAGCCTTTCCATGCTCAAACCCTCTAGTTAGTGATTACTTACTTACTATGAATTTTTTGTCAAGTACGCATTTTTGACAAGGGCAGGACTGAGTCATACGGTTCCAACAACCACCGATTTGTCATGGGTGCATCAATCTCGCAAAGGTATTCCAGAACTGCCCGATGCGGTCAACCAACACCTCTTCTGGCTGGGAACGCCAATTTTCAACGAGCATTCGAACAGGCCCCGTTAATAACAAAACAACGTGATAGGGGTTGAGGTCTGCACGAATTGAGCCCTCAGCTTGACCTTCCGCAACCAGCGTTCTTAACAGTTGAGCGTGGCGTTCCATAGTCTCGAAGTTGAGCGCGGCGATAGTCGGTTCGCCACGAAATAACTCCTCACTAAAGAGGATTACCGTAAGCCCTGGCTGAGTTTGGAATTGATGAGCTCGGTCCATAACAAACGCTTCAAGCTTTTTTAGAGCGCTCATTCCCGGGCGAGAAGCAATTTCCATCAAGGCATCTAGGGTTCGTTCACGAAATAAGGCGGCTAAAGCCTCAAAAATATCGGTTTTTTCTCGAAAGTGTTTGTACAAAGCCGCATCAGTCACCCCTACCTCAGCGGCTACCTTTTTCATGGTAAACCCGCTAAGGCCGTCACGCGCAACGACGCGGAGCGTTGCTTCTAAGATTGTCGTTTGACGTTCAGAGAGCATCATTCGAAGCTCCTGTTTTCCAACGTACAACTCTTCCTTGAACAGAAAGCAAGTTTTCTTGTTCCATTTTGGCCAAACACCGGGATAAGGACGGTCGAGCCACCCCAAAGTACCCTGCTAACGCCTCTTTACTCAGGGGTAGACGAACAAAGGGGCCTACCTCATCTTTTTCTTGGGGCAGGGCACGCAAATACGAAAGAACCTTACAGCGCAACGAAAACGTATTCTGCTCATGAAGGCGCTCGGCAAGAAAGGCTAATTTTCCTGCTACCGTCGCTAAAAGTGCCCGAAGAAAAACAGGGTTTCTACCGGCGAACTCCAAGACTTCTTCGGTTGGCCACAGATGAAGTTCCACATCAGTTGTCGCTGTAACGCGTACGGGACAAAGCGGAGGTTGCGCAAAGCTCGGAGCAGGTGCCAAGCACGCGGGGCCATCCAACCAATCCACAGCCAAACCTTCTTGAGTCTCACTGCTGGGCAAACGCGTTTCGATGCGGCCTTTAAGAAGGACTTCAAAAGACCCCAGGATATCACCTTCAAAGTGCAACACTGTCCCTTTGGCATAGTGAACACGCCGGCCAGGGTATTCTGCTAAAAACTTCAGACTTTCCTTTTCACCAGCTCGAGCAAAAATCTCAATGCGATTCCAAAATTCCAAACCCGTTCCTCTTTTTTAGGAAATATCGTCACCCAGGTTACGGTAAGTATACGCTTACTAACATAGCTTTGTAGCACAGATTCGCCAGGAGGAAAAGACTATGTTTTGTTTTCAGTGCCAAGAAGCCGCTAAGGGAACCGGATGTACCCTGAGGGGCGTTTGCGGAAAGACCCCAGAAACCGCCGGGTCACAAGATTTGCTGATATGGAGCCTGAAGGGTTTGGCGCTTGCCGCACAGAACGCTCCCGTGGGAACCGATTTAACGTATGAAACACGGTTTCTCGCCCGCTCGTTATTTGCGACAATCACCAATGCCAACTTTGATGCCGACCGAATTAAGGCCCTTGTCCGTGAAGCTCTCACGCTGAGGAACAACTTGGTTGCCCGCTTTACCCCCAAAACAAGCAGTGACTACCTGTCTTGGAATGGTAAAACTGACGCGGAATGGGAGGCTCAGAGCCTGCTTGTTGGCGTACTTGCCGAACAAGACCCTGATGTCCGCTCGTTAAAAGAGCTAATTACCTACGGACTCAAAGGCATTGCGGCTTATGTCGAACACGCCGCTGTGCTAGGACACCGCGACGCCCAAGTCGATTCGTTCTTTGTTGAAGCGCTTGCCGCGTTGACAAAACAGCTAAGTGTGGATGAGCTGGTAGCCTTGACCTTAAAGTCAGGAAATGTTGCTGTCGCCGGCATGGCCCTACTCGATAAGGCGAACACCTCTACTTATGGGAACCCCGAAATCACACAGGTTAATCTGGGCGTTCGACAAAACCCCGGAATTTTAATTTCAGGCCACGATTTAAAAGACTTAGAAGAATTGCTGAAACAGACCCAAGGTACCGGCGTCGACGTCT
Organism: bacterium; assembly: GCA_021781625.1. The sequence goes on along the minus strand of JAJXWL010000012.1, from coordinate 219 downwards.
ATACGCACTCAGAAATGCTTCCCGCCCACTCGTATCCCGCATTTAAGAAGTATGCAAACTTTATCGGGAACTATGGTTCAAGCTGGTGGCACCAAGACAAAGAATTTGAAAGTTTTCATGGTCCAATTTTGATGACAACAAACTGTATTGTGCCCCCCAAGGACAGCTACAAGAGTCGCTTGTTTACAACAGGAATGGCAGGTTATCCGGGTTGTCAAC
>JAJXWL010000178.1 GCA_021781625.1 bacterium | reverse complement strand
GGTCCCGATTTTCCTGAAAAGCATATAGGCCTCCTTCATCTTCTGAAGTCAGCCTACGCCCACTCTCTTACTCTGTAAGCTAGTCCTTAGGTCTAAATATTATAAGACTTTTGGTCTGTATAATATATTTACTCTAATTTTCAAGGATGGTAATCTCGACACGCCTATTCTTTTTCATATCTGCCTCATTGTCGTTGGGAGCAATCGGTTTTTCGGCACCCCAACCTCGGTAGGTGATTTGCTCCGGCTTGCGAACGCCGATTGTGACCAAATAGTTGCCAACAGCGGCAGCTCGATCTTGTGATAGCTTCAAGCGATCTTTTGCCGTTCCCGCCAAGGCAGTAAAGCCCTCTACAAGGATGTCACGGTCTGGATATTTTTTAAGAATTGCGCCGATTTTATTCAGCTTTTCTTGCTCGGAAGGCAGCAGTTCGGCCGAATCCGCTGGGAATTGGATATTGTCGAGGTTAAGCACCACACCCTTGTCGTTAGTCCTCACCTGCACGTTTCCTAGACCTTTTTCCTCTAAACTCTTTTTGACCTCTTCAACAACTTTTGGCTTATTCATGAGTTTGGCTTGAATCAGCCGTGATTGGCTTTGTCCATCAAACTCGAGTCTCTCGCCCGAGTTCAAGTGCAGAACAATGCGGTAGGCATCTTGATACGAATCTTCATGCCCCTTTTGCTCGTCAAACCAGATTTTCGCCTGCACTTCGCCAGTTACCAAGGCAGGGTACAACGGGTAAACCGAAGGTGAAACGGTGGCTTTGTAGTACAAATGGTATTCTGCCGTGAGAAGTTGTAGAGTTTTTCCGTCTTTGACGACGGGCCCAACGTAGGTATAATTAACCACAAGGGGGATAGGAAAGGCCGGCAAAGGACGTCCAGCCGCCTTGGTAAAAGCTTGGATATCTGAAAAATCTTCTCGTTCTTCGCCAGGAGCTTGCCAGGTATCCCCGGGCTGAACAGCGTGATCGGGAAAAGTTGGCACCCCTCTTACGACGGGAAGCACGGCCTCTGGCGAGATTTTATATTGCCCCAAGGAATTGCAAAGGTAATCGGTATGAAAGCTTTCATCAATCTGGTGGGCCGATTCACCGTCTCGCTGACTAGTGTAGAGGGTTTCGCCCACTAACCGCCCTTCCTGATCATTAGCTTGTGCGACTTTATAACTGACGCGGTAGGTGTCTAGATTGTTTTGCAACCGACGCCCGTTCAAGTATACCACTTGTTGGCTAGTTCCATAAAAGCGAAACTCATCCCCTTGGTGATAAAGAAATCGCAATTGCAGGGCAGAAAGGGAATTAACAGAAATCGCCAACAAAATACCAAGCACCAACTTCGGATTGCTCCGCAAACGCCTCTTCATGAAAACTCCCCCTAGTCTCTTTTCGGCAAGGCCAAGCATTTCTTGACAAAGGTAAAAGTCGGCGGTTATCTTTTTTGGTGGAGGAAGCTCAGTGAGCCCAAAAAACACGCCGGATTTAGATCTTTCAGCCTTTCAAGCCTCTCTTGAAGACCTGATCAAAAAAATCAAAGAAGAGGATCCTTCTGAACTAGATGCCTATAGAAAAGTCTTTCGTCGCACTGTGCCTTTCTTTTTAAGAAGTTACATCGCCGCGTACCTGTTTCGAAACCAGAGTCCTCGCTCCATTCCTCGCCGAAAACCCGCACAAGTGGTAACTCTGTTTATAAGTATAGGAAAGAACCGAAGAGTTTTCCCCCGGGATCTCGTACTGTTTCTAGTCAATGGGGCAGCAATAGTCAAAGCCGACCTGGGAGACATTAAGATTCTTGACAGCTATTCGTTTGTTGAGGTTAACGAAGAGGTAGCCCCTCGAGTCATAGAGAAGCTCAACGGAACTACCTATCGAGGTAAACGCATTGCCATCAATTTTGCCAAAAAACGTGGCAACGACGCAGGCTATGAGGTTCCCGAGTCGTCTGAGGAAGGACAAACCCTTAGCCTTTAACTGCAGAAACACTCTGGGCTTTTGAAAAAGCGGCCTTTGGCCGTTTTTTTTTGCACGTTGTCTGTTTTTCCCCTTGTCCCCTTTTCCCCCTTGAACCAACCTACACTCTTGCACTTTGCGTTTTAAGCCTGCTCTTGCAGATTTTCCCTTGGCAAAACCTTAAGGTTTAGTTCTGACCAGAGGAAAGTACAAATTATTATGTTTACGTATACATTTTTTGTTGACAGATTTTTGAACTGGGATTAGTTTGAGTTAAAACCTAGCAAAGGCTTTAAAGGAGTAACGAGATGCGCATACCACGATTTCTGGCTCTCTCTTTACTCGTTGTAGGGACTGAGCCGGGTTTTACAGCACCAATTCTGTTTAAAAATAGCAAGAAAGCTGTACTTTATCTTACGTCACAACCACCCTCGATAGATGGAACGTATGCAGGTTGGAAGAATCTTGAAGGAACAGCACCGAGAATCTTCGTTTTTGGCGAAGAACGAACAAAAAAGGCCCCCTCGGGGATCTTCTTCCTTCAGACTGACAACAAATGTCTTTACATTCTTGTCGATGTCATCGATTCCACAGCCAATGAAAACTCTCTCCCCGTTGCCTTGGCATGGCAAAATGATTCTGTAGAGGTTTACCTTAGCACTGACCTGAGTCCACACCAAGCTTATTCACAGGACGATAGACATCTCCGTTTAGTCCCCAGGAGTAGAAACAACCCGAACCTTGTAGGAATTTCGATTAACGATATTCGGGTAGATAATAAGCCTGGTGTTAAGGCAAAATGTCTTTTTACGGCAAAAGGTTATCGTATTGAAGCCCAAATTCCTCTACGACGCCTTTCGATGAAAAAATTTTTCCCTGGGCAAGCTTTTCGCGCAGAGTTTCAAATTAATGATGGCAATACCGGGAAACGTGAGAACCTCCTTCACTGGAGTTCACCGCAAGACGCCCCCTTTTATGACGCGGCAGGCTGGGGTAGTGGCATTGTGCAGGCAGTAGCGGGGAATTCGAATGAACAAAGAACCTAAGCTAAGTTTAATTCCCACGTTTTCTAGTCCTCGTTGCTTAATTTTGATTTTTTTAGACTTGTATACGTATGCTTCTCGTCATATCTGTAACTTTTTATTGTTCGAGGAATTTTGGTTCCTTCTAGAATTTCGTTTCAATTCGGTTCTTTTTCGTGGAAATTGGGTGGTTTTCACTGCCAAAAACAGGGTTTACTGCTTCTCTGCGCCGAATTGTTCACAAAGGCAGACTTTTCTGCCAGGCGTGCTCAAGCAAACCCTTCACGGTATACGTATAAATACCCCCGAAGAGGCTATTGGCATTTTTACGACGACAAACCTCTCTTGTCTCTCATCGGAATTTATTCTGACGAAACCCTTCGACTCTTTTTGCCTCAAGGAGCCAGAGGCCTATTCGGCAGTCCGGCTGGTTCAACGTTTCGAAGACGTTCGGCTGAGGATGAAGTTTTTACCGCGCGTTATGCCGGTCAAAGTTTTGAAATCAAAGTTTCCTAAAGGAGGAAGTGAGAATGAAAAATCTGTTTCGCGTGTTCGCCATAGGACTCGCCATCTTTGTTTCGGGGTGTACCTCACCTACCAGTAGTAGTACGTCTTCAAGCCCGACCCTAAGTAGCGTTGTGATTAGCGGTACAAATACGGTCGTCGCAGGAAGCACGGTTAATTTAGTGTTAACGGCGACCTACTCTGACAACTCAACAAAAGTCGTCACGACCTCCGCTACCTGGTCGAGTGATACAACAGCCGTTGCCACGGTTGGTGCTTCGACGGGTGTTGTTACCGGGGTATCGGCGGGAACAGCAAACATTAGCGCCACATACAGCGGTAAGACCGCAACTGCTTTTGCTATAACGGTTAGCTCAGCTACCCCCACGGTCAGCGCTCCGACAACCTTGTTCTCGGACAGCACCTTAACGTGGTCCGCTACACCGACCAACCAACTTATTTCGCTTCAAGATATGGGCGGAAATGGCAGCGCCACCTTGGCAACCTCAACCCTACCAGCGACAGGAACCTTTAACTCGTACCCTGGGTATTGGGACGGCGGGATTGGCTGGGCCATGAAACCAACAGCGGCAACAGGTTTCTATGATTTGAGTGGAGTTTCTGCTATTAAGTTCAAAATTAAGTCTTCGTCAATTTTACCCAGTCAACTAGCGTTCTTTATTCAATGGCAAAGTGCCACAAGCGGTGCGGGGAACGAATACACCATACCGTTACGGTACAGTAGTACAGTGACCGATGCGTCGAACCTCTCGTCCTCTACCCAAGACTTGGGCGTCACCAGCATCAGCAATTGGACCGAAGTCACCGTTCCTCTCTCGGACATCATGGATACCAGTACGTCAACCACCGCCCCTTATACTGGTCAACCGACACGCTATGGCTTTAAAGCTGAACCTTTTTTTGCTGTCAATAATGGCGATGGAAGTAGTCATGTTGATACTCCCTTTGCGCTCAAATGGTACGGCTCAAAAGGCACAAGCCCCAATAGCGGCCCCTTAACAGCGGGGGCAAGTTACCAAATTGGTGACATTCAATTCCTTGATGCCTCTGGGAACAACGTAAGCGTCAATTTTTACCAAGGGATGACAAATTCCAGGGAAGGAGCGAGTGCCAATTTTTTTGAGACTCGACAACCGGTAAAGCCTGTAGAACATGATTGAGATAGGCATAGGGTTCAAGCCCATT
>JAJXWL010000177.1 GCA_021781625.1 bacterium | reverse complement strand
TCTCACCACGACCTTCTTTTTTCCTGACGGAATACACACGGTACGCCAAGGTCTTTTCTGAATGAAGAGGCAACGGCAGTACCTGGCCATTCAGATCCAAAAGAACATTGAAGGGGGGGGCAAAATCTATTTCTCGCTCATCCCCCTCGGGGTAGCACAGCCTTCTCGTCGTCCATTCCATAGATACTCAGGATGATGTTCTAAAAAGCTCCCGTCAAGGGGAATCTTAGGCTCTGCTTAACGCCGGTATAGTATCTTGGTTCAAAAATAACGAAATCTCATTTTTTGGTCCACTTGAGTTTCTTGACAAGAGAATTTCTACCCTTACTATGGAATCAAGTGGGATAAAGTGGGGAAATTCGGGGGATTGTGGTAATATCGTATGTTAACGGGTGAGTTTCGTGCGGCCTTGGATGATAAAGGAAGACTCCTCATACCAACCAAGCTCCGTAGCGAGTTTCAGAGTGATGCTCTGATTCTCACCAAGGCGATTGATAAGTGCTTGTGGCTGTTTTCCCCAGCCAAGTGGGAGGTTTTTTCGAAGACGATTCAGGAGTCTTTGGGGATGTTTAGTTCCCGTGATCTCATGATTCAGAGAAGAATCATTGGGAGTGCCCTAGAAATTGAAGTCGATAAAACTGGTCGAATTGGTGTGTCTTCTTTACTGCGTGAATACGCAGGTCTGACTAAGGACTGCGTGGTGGTGGGGATACGGACTCACTTAGAAATTTGGGATGAAGCGGCGTTTATGGCTTACCAGGAGGCGACGAACGAAAATCTTCCCGGCTTAGTTCAAGGCTTGTCCATAGCTTGGCCGAAGGAGTGAGCATGGAAATCCTCCATACTCCGGTGTTATTGGAAGAAGTCCTCAGCTTTGCTGAGCTGAACAAGGGCGGAGTCGCTTTGGATGCGACCACGGGGGAAGGTGGTCACAGTGAAGGTTTGTTGCGTCGTTTTCCTTTGAGCCGTTTGGTATGTTTTGATGCTGATGAGGTCATTCAACAAAAGGCTCGTTTGCGTCTTGAGTCTTACGCGGAGCGTGTACGTTTTGTTCATACGTGGTTTGATGAGGGTCTGCCTCTGGCCGAGCAGTGGTGGCAGGAAAAGCCTAAGTTCATCTTAATGGATTTAGGGATATCGATTTTCCACTATGTGGAAAGTGGTAGGGGGTTCAGTTTTCAAAGCGATGAGCCATTAGATATGCGCTTATCACCCGCCGAACCTGTTAGTGCGGCGGATATTGTGAATTCTTGGAAAGAAAAAGAACTGGCGGATTTGTTTTGGAAATTTGGCGAAGAAACCCTTTCTCGTCGAATTGCTAAGGCAATCCTCAACACGAGGACAAAGGAACGGATTGAGTCAGCAAAACAGTTGGCCGATATAATCTGGGAGGCCGTTCCTCCACCCGTGCGCCACGGACGTCTTCATCCTGCGACGAAAAGCTTTCAGGCTTTACGGATCGTGGTGAATCATGAGCTGGAACGTTTAGAATCGGCTTTGGGGAAAGCCTTTCAAGTTTTGGCGAAAGGGGGACGGCTCGCGGTGATCAGTTTTCATTCTTTAGAGGACAGAATTGTCAAAACGGCGTTTCGGGATTGGGCGAAAGTGTGTGTTTGCCCCCCCGAACAACCCCGGTGTACCTGTTCTCGTTTGGCTTTGGCCAAGGATTTAACTCGAAAGCCTGTTGTCGCCACGGAACAGGAAAGTTTAGCAAATCCTCCTTCAAGGAGCGCTAAACTGCGTGTGATTGAAAAACTGAGAGAATCTCGAGAGGAGGAGTTGTGAGCCGTAAAGTGGTTTTGTTTTGTCTTTTAACTGCGCCGCTGTTTTTGTTTGTGGTCGTTGCTCAGTCGGTACATTATCAGGCGGTAGAAAAAAACATTCAAACTCGCGAACAGTTGCAAAGCACCTTGGTTGAACGCAATCAGCAATTGTTAACGGGAATCAGCGTTCTATCGTCACCCGAAAGGATTGATTCTCTGGCTCAGGATCATTTAGGCCTGAATCAACTCAAATCTGAACAGTCTTTAAAGATTCGCTTTACGAAGGACGGGACTCCTTGAAACCACTCCCCATTTCGACATGGAAAAACATTTGGGGTGATGCCCATTTAAGGGGGGCTATCGAGGCTTGGGAAGGTGTCACGACTTTGGTAGTTGACTCGAGAGAAGCGCACGCTGGTGCGCTTTTTGCAGCTTTGCCAGGTGAAAAAACCGACGGTCATCAGTTTATTCGAAAAGCTTTTGAAAATGGAGCTAGCGCGGTTTTAGCTCAAAAATCCCAGCAAGAGAAGGTCGGACCACAGTTGGTTGGTTTGCCTCAGGCTGCGTTGGCATTTGTAGAAGAGCCTTTGGATGTCATGGCAGAAGTAGCCAGGGCGCATTTGAGTCGCTTGTCCAATTTAGGTCGCCTTGGTGTGACGGGAAGCAATGGAAAAACCACCACGAAAGAAATGTTAGCGGCGGTATTTTCACGCCATGCTTCCACCTGGGCCACACCAGGAAATCTGAACAGTGAGATTGGTTTGCCGATGTCTTGCTTATCCGTTGCAGATGGACACCGCTGGGCCATTTTTGAAATGGGCATCAATCACCAGGGGGAAATGGATCGACTTCAACGAGCAGCTTTTCCTGAACTGGCAATAGTGACAAACATTGGGACTGCCCATATCGGTATTCTCGGCAGCCGAGAAGGTATAGCTTTAGAAAAAAAGAAAATTTATTCTAACGCCGGTAAGGACTGTGTAGCGGTATTGCCGGCCGCTTGTGACCTCTGGCCAGTGTTGGTTGAGGGCTTCACAGGCCAGGTGGTGAAATTTGGTGTGGAGGATCCTGACTTTCATTTTGATTCGGATCGTGGGTTAGAGGGGACCCGTTGGTCCTGGAAAGGTCGGCCCATATGGTTGAGACTGCCTGGGAAAGTGAATGTCCTGAATGCCCTGGCCGTTGCTAAAGCCTCAGAGGTCCTTGGACTTTCCGTCTCTGATGTTGTCGAGGGGTTAGAATCTGTAACGGCTTCGTTTGGACGCTCGCAGGTTGTGAGGGGTGACGTGGACCTTGTTATGGATTGCTACAATGCGAACTTGGATTCTATGACTGCGCTTTTGGAAGCTTTAGCTAGTTTTCAGGCTCGTGGAAAAAAAGTTGCTGTCTTAGGGAGTATGAAGGAACTAGGACGGGAAAGCGAGGTCTTGCACCGAGAGTTGGGACGACGAGCCCACTCTTGCGGGGCTGACTGCCTGTTTTGGTTTGGCGATGAAGCCCAAGTCTCGTTTGAAAGTGCCCAAGCTTCAGGTTTCAAGGGGAAAATGGCTTGGACAAATGATTTTGATCAATTACGAGCTTGGGTATCTCGCGAGGTGAAAGAAGGAGATTTGGTTGTCCTAAAAGCGTCTCGCAGTATGGCCTTGGAACGTTTAGCAGAATTGTGGAAAGTTCAGAACGGGAAGGATTCTCATGTTTTATAATTTACTTTATCCCTTAGTTAGTCATCTTACCGTGCTCAATGTTTTGCACTACATTACGGTTCGCTCAGCTTATGCGGCTGTCACCGCCTTGGTTTTAGCGTTCCTTTTTGGACCTTGGGTGATTCGTAAACTTCGTGAACTGAAAGCAGGACAAGAAGTTCGTACTGATGGCCCACAGTCCCATCTGGTCAAAGCAGGAACCCCGACCATGGGGGGACTGTTAATGCTGATAGCCATCGTTGTTGCCGCTTTGTTGTGGATGGATCTAACTCAGCCAGTGACATGGATCCTCCTTCTGGCTGTAGTGGGTTTCGGGGGGATTGGGTTTGCGGATGACCTTTTGAAAATCTTAGGGAAAAACTCAAAAGGGTTGCCCAGTTGGGGCAAAATTGCAGGTCAATTTTTTATCTCTGCACTTTGCATGATTCTGTTGTTTTTCACGACCAATTTTTCTACAGCCTTGTATTTGCCTTTTCTCAAGTACCCTATTTTGGAATTATCCCAATGGCATTTTGCGGGTCTGAGCGCAGGACTTCTCTACATACCATTTGGTATGTTCTTGATGATTGGCTGGTCGAACGCTGTCAACTTAACGGATGGCCTAGACGGTTTGGCCACAGGCTTGGTCATCATGGTTGGCTTGGCTTTGGCCGCGATCGGTTATGTTTCCGGACGGCATGATTATGCGGACTACCTTCAGATACCTTATGTTCCCTGGGGGGGGGAAGTCGCGATTTTTTGTTTGGCTTTAGTGGGAGCTGCTGTGGGCTTTTTGTGGTTTAATACGCATCCTGCCGAAGTTTTTATGGGAGATACTGGTTCGTTGGCTTTGGGTGGCCTCTTTGGTTTAATTTCGGTTCTTTTAAAAAAAGAAATCCTTTTGGTTATTCTTGGTGGTGTGTTTGTGATGGAGACGCTTTCTGTCATGATTCAGGTCTTCTGGTACAAACGAACGAAAAAACGAATTTTTCGCATGGCTCCTTTGCACCATCATTTTGAGTTGTCTGGTTGGGCCGAAACTAAAGTTGTCACGCGGTTTTGGATGCTGGGTGGACTGTTTGCCATCTTGGGTTTATCAACCCTCAAATTGCAGTAACAAAGGTTAGGGAATGTTTCCACGGTTTCATCTAGAAAAAGGAACAAAGACTCAAACAGACTTACTCCTCTTGGCGGTATTAACCTTTTTGCCGGCCTTGGGACTTGTTGTGCTTTTTTCCGCTTCTT
>JAJXWL010000011.1 GCA_021781625.1 bacterium | reverse complement strand
GAGCAAAAACCAAGGAGAGCGACATGGGAAGTATAGACTTACCGAAAAGTCCGAACGTATTCCATCCGGAAAAGCCGAGTGCGGTCGGTTCGCGCAACTCGTTGGCTCAGGAATATCGTGAGCAACAGATAGAAGTAGATCAACTCCTCTCAGAAGAAGTGGATAAAATCATGAACCATGTGACGTCCAGGCTTCCTAAGGAAGTTTTGGAGCGTTTGGATGTTATGGGTGGTTTGAAGGAAAAGTTGTACAACTACTTCAACCAAAACTACCAGAACATGTTCAACCGTTACATGGTGACGACTGAAGATGAAATGGTCAAAAAAGTCCGGAATTTCATCGATAAAGAAGAAACCAAGACTTTGGCGCGATATACGCCCAAAGAAATTAGTGAACTTCTTGAACAGGTTGGCGGTGCTGATAAGTTCAATACTGGCGAAATTGAAAAGTCGATCATCAACATGTATGGTCACCTTCAGGGCCATATTCAACGTGGTGTAAACGACCTTGAAAACTTAACCAACTCTTTGTTGCGCCAAAAGACCGATGTCGGTGCTTTTATCCGCGGCGAAAATGCTTACTCCATTGTTAAGTGTGCTTTCAAAGATAGCCTGACAAAGCCGAAGACGGTTGCCGAGATTAAGCTGTCCGTTAACATTCTGGATTCAGAACTGATTTCGCCAATTTTTCATTATCAAGTGACGGTCGAGTACCTCATCAAGGAACTCTTGGCCAAGCACATCGGTGATGAGATTGACAAAGAAATCGACAAGCTGAGAGATACTCTTCTCGATGAAGGCAAGGATGAGCTTTCGGACAGTGAAGTGATCTTTGAAAAGTTTCGCCGTGTTGACCATTTTACCGCTGATGACAAAGAGAACCCCAAGTCCCATCGCTACGATGTTGTAGCGAAGGCTTTGATGGACAGAATTATCGGTCTGCGTGCTGAAATTGATCCTAGTGAATTCGATCAGCTCAATATTCGCGAAACCTTAAAACGGATCGTCGATATCGAGAATATTCGAAACCGTGGCTACAATACGGCTGTAAACTCCATTACTTCGATTCTTGATACCTCAAAAATGGGCTACCAGTTCATTGAAAACTTGAAAAATGCCCGCGAGCTGATCATTCGTGAGTACGAAGATACTGATTACGACAAGCTTCCCGATGAACGCTACCAAATTCGTCTGCGCTACTATGACAATGCCCAATTAACCAACGAGAGAAAAGCCTACGAGATTCAGTTGAAATCGTTTGAAATCGAGGTTCAGCATCTCTGGGACGTTCTCGAAATGGTCTACGTTGATTCGAAGTTCTTCAAAAAGATTTCTGACTTTTCGGACTTGGCTAAGATTTACAAGGCTAAGATTCGGATGCGGGTCAAGGAAAAAACCGGTGATCCGTTGTACGAAGACCTGGAAAAGGTTTGGGACGAAATTACTTTTGTTGACGCCGACAAAACGGATGTTGAAAAGTTAAATCGCACCTATCTGTTTGAAAAGAACAAGCTGAAAAAAATGCTTATTCTCATCAAGCAAAAATTGAGCAATATGTACGAATACCGCTATCCTATTGAACGTCGTGTCATGGAAGAGCGGGTTGCTTTCTTGGAACGCGAATTTAACCGTTTTGAGTACATGATCAACCCGTACCATATTCAACCGGGTCTTTTGCTTGATGTGGATATCACTTCAATTAAGCGAAAAAATACCACTGTAAATGGCATGGCTGGCGTTTTGAACGAATTCCTACATGGGGTCTCGAAAGGCTTCCAGGATGCCGCGTTTGCAAGCTTTAGCCGACGTCGTTCGACGGTTCGTGAGGATATTGCTCAGTCGTTTGCTAGTTCTTCTGGCGAAGAGGCTCGACGTGCAGAAGGTGGTAACCCTGGTGCTGATTATTTACAAATGCTCAGTGGCGATGCGGCAGTGCCCAATCTCGCTCCTGAACCTGTTCAGACAGCTCCTGAAACAACTCGCTCTTCTCGGCGCCGAACCTCAGGTTCTGGTTTAGTGGATAATCCTGCTCCTAAGCGTGCCAGTAGAAAAACGGGTGGTGGACGTGGCTCTCGATCGAAAGATGGGTTGAACCCCATTTGATGGTTTAAAGGTTTGTATAGACACCTCCCTTTTGGGGAGGTGTCTTTTTTTGATGGATTGAGGATCTGTAAGAGGTTAATATGTCAAACTTGGTTTTAGATTATGAATTTGAGGCCTTCGCTACCAGAAAATCCTTCAACAGGAACCTAACACATTTTAAAGGTGCAAATGCCTTGATTGCGGAGTTAGAGTCAGGAAAGAATTTTGCCGATGCAGTGAATACATTTCTAGGGCAAGGCGAGATGGAAGGTCAGCAAGTTTTACCTCTTGTGAGGGCTTTGCTGGTAGAAAAGTACTCGTATCAATTTTTTTCAGTGAACATCAAAGCAACGGTTAGCGATACTAACGCTTTTGCGTCGGAATTTCAGACTTGGACGTCCTTGGATTTGGTTTTTGTGTATTTTCACCCCGAGTCGGGGGTTGTCTTAGTAAATCCTAAGAATCCTGAGCATTGGAAGGTTCTTCCTGAGATCAAGAGGAATGAATTGTTGATGGTTTACCTTGGTTTAGGGACCAAGGGTGATGTTACCGATAAAGCCTTCAAGAATATTGTCAGTATCACCGAAGGCCGGGTTTTAACGCTTCTTGCGGGCGAAAAGCTAGGCAAGCTTGCCGCAAGCATGGCAAACGGCAAGTTTGTTTTTAAGGCTCCGAAAGTTGTTAAAGCCCCTTCTGTCAAGACCGCTCCCCGCAAAACTCAAAAGGGTGTTGTTTCTGTGTCAGCCAAACAAGGACGTGGTACTCAAGCACAGGCGGTGGCCGTCGCACCACAACCGCTACAAGTTGCTCCTTCACCCTTAGGTGCAAAAGCCGTAGTTTCCCCAAAGATTCCTATTCAAGTTACGAATGAGCTTTTCCATAACGGCAATGTCGAGGCATGGAAGAGAATTATTCAAAGCTATACGTCTAAGTACCCCCAGTGTCGTGTGAATATTTATTATGATGGGGAACTAATCCACGACATAAATAGCCTTTTTAAGTGGGGTAAGGTTAAGCATGGAACGTCGATCTTGGTTTCGTTAGCGACGAGTGATGAAAAATTACTTGATCTTTCCAAGTTGCGTAAGTACCTCTTAGAAGGAGCAAGTCCGCGCTTCGAATTCTTTTTAAAAGGCGCTCCTGGTACAACCCTGGATTTGTTTTAAGAGGTTAAAATGAAAAATAATATTTACTATTTTGAGGTCGGAAAGAAATCTAAGGTTAGCGCACCTCAGGACAAAATTGGAATTCGAGGGCGTCAAGCTTTTGAAATGGCCGACTTAGGTATGCCGATTGTTCCTGGTTTAATTCTTGATTCTGATTTAGCCATTTCATTTTCTGAAAAAGAGTTGCTTCCTGAACTTAAAAAAAATATTGTTGCGCTAGAAGCTAAGACCGAAAAAAAGTACGCTGACGCCAAGCGCCCTTTGCTGGTGAAAATTGTAATCAGCCCGGGTCTTCAACTTTCGTATCCGTCGATTCACAATATTGGCCTCACGAAAGAGAGTTTGCCCGGCTTTAGTCAATTTACTGGCGAAAAGTTTGCCTACGGGGAGTTGCATTTTCTTCTCGACGGGCTTTTGAAGCTAGAAAAGAAGATTGCCGAAGCCAAGGACGATCAGAAAACTGTCGAGGCAATAGCGGGAAAGATCTCTGAGGTGTTTGCTTCTGAGAAAAAGCTTAAAGAAAAAAAAGATGCGGCTGGTTTTACCGTAGAAAGCATAGTCCATTTGGCACACCCGTTTATCCCCGCAGAAATCTTTGACGACGGTTACCATCAATTATTGTTTACGCTGACCCGTATTCAAGAATTGCTGAGGATTGAAGCGACCTCTGACGGCGTTGTGGGGTCAAACGATACCGCTGTTATTATTCAACCTATGGTTTATGGGAATTTTGGGAAAAACTCTTCCAGTGGACGGTTCTTTACCCGAAATGTCGTAACGGGTGAAAAGGTTCTTGATGGAGTCTTTTACCAAGCGCAATTCAACGAGGAAGGCGCTCAAGGGGTAGACATCAATAAACTTGAAAAAAGTCATTTGCAAGCTTTGCAGGTGGCTGCCGAGAACCTTGAGTCGTACTATAAACAAATTCGCGAGCTACGCTTTACCATTGAAGATGGAAAACTTTGGGTAATTGATCAGCGTATGGTCAGCGAGAAATCCACTCGGGCAGATATTCGGTTGCTTCTGGACCTTTTAAAGGCCAAAAAGGTGGATGAAAAGTTCGTCGTTAGTGAGATTAAGCCGAGCCAACTGAATGAATTGTTGCACCCCGTTATTGAACCAGCCTCGGTAAAGACGTTGCAAAAAATCTTGGGTGGCATTTCTGGTGCACCAGGCGCCGCTATCGGTCGCGTGTATTTTTCTACCGAGACATTAATTGCCGCCTATCGTCAAGCTCAAAAGGATGGGACAGATACCAGGGTCATCTTTTGCAAAGAAGCCACATTTGCCGACGATGTTAAAGCCGTGGAACTTGCCACAGGCGTACTTTCGAGCCACGGTGGCTATTCAGCGCACGCTTCGGTTGTAGCCCGGCAATATGGCAAGGTTTCGCTGGTCTTGGATGAAAAGCAAATTAAGTATCAAGCAAAAAAAGCGGTTATAGGGGGAATCGTCGTTAACGAGGGCGATTACCTTTCGATCAATGTACCGTTTTACGGCGAACCCGCCATCTACGTAGGAAAAGCCAACACCGTTCAGGCTGATGTGACCACGTCAGGTCTCAAAGAATTGGTTGACCTAGCCAAAAAATCTCTTAAGAATTTCTCTGTTCGAGCGAATGCCGATACGCAAGAAGGTGCTGAATTGGCGTTAGCCTTGGGTGCCGAGGGAATTGGCCTTTGCCGTACAGAACATATGTTCTTTAACGAAAAACGAATTAACGTCTTTCGTGAAATGATTATGGCAAAAGATAAAGCGGAGCGGTCAAAGATCCTTGAAAAGCTAAAAAAGTTTCAAAAGGACGATTTTTACAAACTTCTTAAGATCATGGCCGGTAAAACGGTTATCATTAGACTTTTGGACCCTCCGCTCCACGAGTTCCTTCCGCATAATGAACAAGATGCCAAGAAATTCCTTGAGTACCTTAACCCGCCGACCAAAAAAGAAACCGCGGCAAAAGGCCCTACGTTAAAAGATATCATGGCAAAAGCCGAGGCTTTGCATGAGTTTAACCCTATGTTAGGTCATCGTGGGTCCCGTTTGGCAGTAACTTACCCTGAGATTTACGCCATGCAAGTGGAAGCGATTGTTGAGGCGAGTTATCAGCTGAAGAAAGAAGGTTTTGATGCAAAACCCGAAATTATGCTTCCAGTTATCATGAATGAGAATGAACTCAAACTTTTGATTTACGGTAAGAAAATTGAAGGTAACTCCTTTAAGGGCTTAGTTGAGGTTATTGAAGAGACTACGGCCCGCCAAAATGCTGAATCTAAGCTAGAGTTCAAAATCGGAACGATGGTTGAGATCCCTGCTGCTGCCCTGGGCGCGGGTAGTTTGGCCAAGTATGCACAGTTCTTCTCGTTCGGTACCAATGACTTAACCCAAACTACTTTGGGTCTTTCTCGTGACGATTTTAACTCGTTCATGCCGGATTATACGCAACTAGACGTTTTAGAAGGTAATCCCTTCCGCGATCTTGACCCCCAGGTCAAAGAACTTATTCAGATCGCTGTTCGCCGTGGTGCTTTAACACGGCCGGATCTAGAAATGGGTTTGTGTGGGGAACATGGTGCAGTGCCCGAGAATATCGCCTTTTGTCGACGGGCAGGCCTAAATTATGTGTCTTGTTCCCCTTTCTCGGTTCCTATCGCGATTCTTGCCGCCGCTCAAGATTGCCTGAGCAACTCTTAAGCAAGAGCTAAAGCGTACACAAGAGAATCGAATAAAAGAAAAAGCCGCACGAAAGTGCGGCTTTTTTATGCTCCAAAGATATTCAACAAAAGTAGCTGTTAAGAGCGGTTACGCTTGGCTCTAACTAAACGTCTAGCACCAACTAAGCGTTAGAGTTTTGTATACATATCCAAAACTTCTTTGGCCTTTTCGCGGACAGGACGAATGTAATTTCCATTGGCAATCCGAATCAAGGCCGGGAAGACTTCTTGGTTAACTTTGCCCTCATGTTTTTTGCCTAACATTTCTAGGGCTTCAACTGCGGCAAAAGCAAAATTGTTATCCGGCAAAACGGCGTCTTGTTCTTTAACCAGCTCAGCGATAATCCCTTCGATCCGGGTATGGTCTGAACCGCCGCCAATTTCTCCCAAGGAATAAACAGCACTAGAAACAACCATGGGTTCGGGATCGGTCAAGGCTATATTCACAAGAATATCTTGCGCTTGTTTTCCGCCAATCACTCCCAGCAAATCGGCGGCCCTCATACGAACATCCGGAAAGTCATTAATGATGCGCCCGTTGGAACGAATCACTTTGGTGACTCCTTCACTTCCCAAGCTTCCCAAAATATGAATCACCTCTTTGCTGTTGGCATTGACCTTTTTGGCGTCGACCATCTGCGCGATGTATTTGAGGGCTTTTACCTTATCTGCACGACTTTCTTCGGCCGCGAGGCTTTTGATGACCTGAACTTCTACCCCAGACTGAAGGTAAACATCCTCAATAGTTTTTTGCCCGCCTGCAGAGCCTGCCGAGGCAGATTGGGAAGGACTTCCCGTGGGTTGGGCTGTGTTTGCGGCGGGTTGTGTGCTTTGAGCGAAGGCCGTTCCCCCCAAAATCACCCCAAAAAACACTAAAGCTCGAGCTTTCATAGCTACTCCTTATAAGCGCAGATCATCAACGCCGATCTTACCACGATGATATTTTCCACTGATTTCCATACAATTTCAACTGGTAAAGTAGAGCCTTGACATTTTTAATATACATCCAAGCCTCAACACGGTCCTGATCCACGAAAGTAATGTCATCCACTTGGGCCTGTGACCTGCTGGGGACAACCACAAAATTGAAATAGTCTTCGAGGTTGCGAATAGGAACACCCTTCAAGACAGGACTGTTTTGCGTTAAGGCCTTTAGGCGAGCAGGATCGCTATAGGCGCGAATATAAGCAGAATCGAGGTAGGTGAGCCATTGTTGAAAATCTTCGTTCTGAATGATCTGGTTTAGCTTGGTGATCAACTGACGGATTTCTTTTAAAGAAGAGGCATATTTTTCTTGTGAGACCTGAAATTGACCGGACCTGGGTGAAACTGTTTTTTCAGGAACGACCGTTTTTGTTGTCGGTTCTGGCTTAGGTGCTGAGGCACAGCCCGCCAGGAGGGCAAAAAGTAATCCCATGAAAAAATATTTCATATTGTTATTTTATTCCTGAAGGCGTGCCTTTGTCAAAACATTCTGCGTTATTGCCAAAATATTCCGTCTACGAAAATCCGTTTCTTGACCATCTTTCTGGTAAGGGCTAGGGTAAAGGCTATGCAAGCGATCTTTCCTGGTACCTTCGACCCCCTTACCAATGGACATCTCAACTTAATCGAGAGGGCTAGTAGGATTCTCGAACGGCTCTTGGTGGTGGTTTCCATCAACCATCAAAAGAAGACTTTGTTTTCGGCAGATGAAAGGGTGGCCTTTCTTAAAGAGACTGTAGGGCATTTGGGTAATGTCGAAGTCCACCAGTGGGATAAACTCATTGTTGATTTTGCTGAAGAGAAAGGGATTCAGACCTTAATCCGTGGGGTGAGGGCCTTTACCGATTTTGGGTATGAATTTGAGCTTTCTATGGTAAATCGGGGAATAAATCCGCGTATTGAGACCTTTTTAATTCCCACTGACCCGAGGTACTTTGTCTTACGGTCGTCGGCGATCAAAGAGCTTGTCCTTTTAGGGTGTGATGTCTCAACCATGGTTCCTCCAGTGGTTGAAAAAGCCCTTAAGGCAAGAGCGGCCTCGGGAACCCTCAGCTAGCTTGGGACCGCGCAATCGGCAGGACTGCCCCGGGCGCGTTCTTTCAAGTATTGACATCGTGAAGAAAAGCCATTATTCTTTCCAAGATTTTTTTCGAAGGATAGGTTCATGGCAGTACCCAAATTTAATACTTCCAAGACACGAACCAGAAGACGCCGATCGGCCAATATGAAGATGACTGTCCCCAATTTGGCGACATGCAGCAACTGTGGCAACCAGGTTCTTTTACATCGTGTCTGTCCCAAATGCGGATTTTACCGTCAAAAGCAGGTTCTTGAACCTGAGACGATGGCTTAAGATTGGTCTGAAAACTGTAAATCAGAAAACTTAAGAACAAATTTCACCTAAGGAGTGACAAGTGGACGAGTTGTTTGAGAAGCTCAAGAAAATTATTGTTGAGAAACTTGAAGTGGACGAGGCGAAAGTTCTGCCCGAAAGCAAAATTCGGGAAGATCTCAATGCCGACAGTTTGGACACTTATGAACTTCTCTACGCTATCGAAGAAGAAATGGGCATTACCATTCCTGAAGATAAGGCTAGCGAGTTCGAGAAAGTTGGCGATGTGCTGGCTTACTTGAGGACTCAGCAAAAGTAAGAGCGTGGATATCTTTGGAAAGGCGAAGAGCTTTTCTTCTTCTGATATGACCTCAGAGAGAAGGAAAGCTCTTAAAGAGTTCGAACGCTCCGCCGGGGTGCGTTTTAATCATCATGAACTTCTAAATCAAGCGTTTTCCCATCGTTCTTATGCGAATGAGGTGCCCGGCGTCCTTGAGAACAACGAACGCCTTGAGTTTTTAGGTGATTCTGTTTTAGGACTGGTGGTTAGTGCGTATCTCTACCATGTTCTTACTGACCGGCCAGAAGGCGAGTTGGCGCGTATCAAATCTTTTGTTGTCTCTGAGGACATCCTTTCAGAGGTGGCACGTCGCCTGAGTATTCATGATTGCCTGCTCATTGGCCGAGGTGAAGAGAACTCTGGTGGTAGGTTGAAAAAAGGGTTGCTCGCCGATTCGCTCGAAGCAGTCTTTGGTGCCCTGTACTTAGATACCGGCTTTGAAGAGACGCAAAAGTTCATTCTTAAACTTTTAGTTCCCGAAATTAATCGCGTCTTAGAAGACCGTCATAAGAAAGACTATAAAACCCTGTTACAAGAATTAGTACAAAAAACCTACAAAACCTACCCGCGCTATGTGTTGGTCGATAAAACTGGCCCGGATCACGATAAAACCTTTTTTATGGAAGTCCAGGTCAATAACGTCGGGATGGGTGTCGGAAGTGGAAAGAATAAAAAAGAAGCCGAACAAATAGCAGCCGGTGAGGCTTTTGCTAAGCTTCAGGCACAGCTGAACCCCGAAAAGAACGAAAAACCCCTTAACTAAACGTTTACTTACCCTCAGAGAGCCTGGCATAACTGACGTAACGTATGATTTTCGTTCAACGCGGGGTTTTCCCAAACTGCCGTTAACAACTGAGAAAGAACCTTGCCAATCGTGGGGCCGGGTGCTACTCCCAGACCGATAAGTTCATTTCCCGAAATTGCCAAATCTTTAAGAAAGAGAGGAACGTCGCAGGCGACGATCCGGTTAAGTGCTTGTCCCCAAGCCTGCCATTGCTCGGCTTTATGCGGAAAGACACACGCCAAGGCTTGCCAAACTTGGTCTAAGTGCGCCGGTAAGTCTCGACTACCCCAATGAAAAAGCGCTTTTTTAACCGCAACATCGGTGCTGGGCTCGTGCGTGGCCTCGGCTATTAGCGTCAGAAGCTTAACTTGCGCCGCCCGGTCTTGATTCGAAAAACATAAAGCCCGAAGCTCTTCGTCCCAGTCTTGAAAAGGCACGCGTAAGCGGTCTTGGTCAAAAAGAAAAACACTACGTAAAAACACCAACCGCAGGTGGGGCGGTAAAACCTCAACCTGGCCAAGTACCATCGAAGAAAATTCAGCCTGTTGCAGGGACGGAAAGATCCACGGTAAAAGGTTTTCTTTTTGCCACGCACTCCAGGCCCGCGCCGGAAAGGGGGCTAAAAGGGTTTTTACCACTTCATCACGGATCCTTTCCCGCGAAAGCTTTCCTAGGTCATCGCGGCATAGACTCACGGCGGCCAGGGTCCCCGCTTCAATCGTAAACCCCAATTGCGAGGCAAAGCGAAACAGACGGAGCATCCTAAGGGCATCTTCTTGAAACCGTGTTTCCGCTTCACCGATAGCCCGAAGAACTTTTTGTTCTAAATCGAACCGTCCCCCGGTAACATCAATCAACTCGCCAGAGTCAAGGTCAAGAGCCAGGGCATTGATGGTAAAGTCTCGACGAAGAAGGTCTTCTTCTAATGATCCGGTGTACAAGACTTGGTCTGGGTGACGCGAATTAGAATACTTGCCATCGACACGAAAGGTTGTAACTTCTAAAGGTTGATTTTGGTACAGAACAGTTACCGTTCCGTGTTGAATTCCTGTAGGCAAAACGCGGGGAAAGAGCTTCATGACTTCGTGGGGAGTGGCGTTCGTGGTGAAATCAAAGTCCCCGGCGGGGTACCCTAGCAGACGGTTGCGCACGGCGCCCCCTACTAGATACACTCTCTTTCCTGAACGTGCAAAGGTTTGGGCAAAGCCTTGAAAGGCCGCAAGAAAATCCTGAAACATAAGAGCGGGGTTTTCCTCTTTTCAAGTTCAGTTTATCTTTTTTTTATGAAAGCCGCAATCTGGACAGGGGGAGAAGCCCCCGATCAACAATTGACTCATGAAATGCTTGGCCAGATAGGTTTTGATCAAATTACTTTTCATATTGCCGCCGATAGCGGTGCCCAAAATGCCGAGGCCTGGGGTATCTCTCTGGATGCCTGGATTGGCGACGGTGATTCCTTACGTCGACCGCTTGACTTGGAGCCCGCCAAACTGACGTTTTTACCTCGCGATAAAGATCTGACGGACACCGAAGCCGCAGTACGTCTGGCCTTGCAAAGAGGCGCTGAAAGTCTCATCCTTTTAGGAGGGGGCGGGGGACGAATGGATCATTGGTTGGCGAATTTGTCTTTGGTTCGTCAAACTCCACAAATCACCACCTGGATAACAGCGCATGAGCGTATTGATCTCCTTGCCGCAGCGCAAACCTTGGTCGTAGGCCCTGGGACACTTTCGGTATTTTGTTTAGAACAAACAGGCTCGATGCTTTCTTCAGGCTTACACTGGCCCTTGGATTCTGTGGATTTTTCCCAGTGGTACAGCTTAAGCAATAGGGTGGACCGCGAAGGAACTTTGACTGTGACAAAGGGACGTTTTATGATCATGACTCGAGAAAAGGAACTTTCGCAGGCGCAGGTGGTGCCATGAGTTCAGGTTTTGAAAATCTTGCTGACGGTCTCACGGTAGACGAAAAGCGCGAGCTCTTAGCAAAAATTCAAGCCAGCTTAAACTTGTCGGTCAAAGACGCTGATGCCATTGTTGCTCCCCCTGACCACGAAGGTGATCTGCGTCATAAACTGGAGCGCGACTTACAGCGTGTTTCTTTTTGGAACCGCTTGCTGTTCGCGTTGATGGCCCTCTTTACCGGCTCAACCAAGCTTGAGGTTTTTAGAAAGTACCAACTACGAGAATCGTTAGCCAAAGTTCGCGAAAGTCTACCGTCGGATTGGGAACCCTCGAAAAAAGTTCTCAAAGGACCTTTTGCCAGACGGCTCTACGACCTCTGGGCGGATACCCTTCTGGTCAAGCCCTACCTCGAACATCTGTTTCAGCAAAAGCTCACCTTAGAAAACGGCATCCTCAGCTTGATTGAACAACTGAACCCCAAAGCTCCTCACAAGCTTACCGATCTCTTTCCTTTAAGTGAAATGGAGGCGCTCTACCGTCAAGATCCACGACCGCCGATTCTGGCGCTCAATATGCGCTCGCGGTTAGAGGCCTACCTGAAAACGTTAAACGAGGCATCACTCGATAGTGTCAAACAAATTCTTCTTCCGCTGTACTTGTTGAGGTCTCTGGTCAATTACCCCTATGCTAATCTGTTTGATTTGTTTGGGCACGAACTTACGGGTACCGTTGTGACCAAATATCCGGGCTTTCAAGATGCTCCGGCACGCAAAGTGGGCCCTTACCTAGAGCGACTGTTTTACGGCCTGTACTTGGCTAATAAAATATCCCGACTCGGTGACGAGCTATTTAGCCTGTTTCAAGAAACAGAAAAGCGTTTACCACAAGGCGACGAAACCCCAACAGCCGAAGCCTCTTGGTCGTCGTTGAAAATTTTACGAGAAAATGCCCGGCATCTTTATGAAGATTTACCCTGGAAGGATCTTTTGGAATGCTGTTTTGACAACCCCTATTACGCCCTACAGTTTTATGTGCCACAATTTTCTTTGTATGAATTTTATGCCAGCATTTTGCGCCTTAGGTTTGAAGAAGAGTTAGCGGCGTCCATTTTGCCCCTAAGGGAACGAATTCTCGAAACCGAAAAGACATTCTTGTTTTCTTCACCCCAAGAAAACTTTTTAGAATTCTACATTCCTGGCTTAGCCCCGGTAGGGAGTCGCCCTCGTTTGTTCCGCTTTCCGGAAACCTTGGCCTACCTGTATGGCTTTGTGGCGCTGTATGGACAAAAAAAGCTTGCGCCGTTCCTTCAGAGTTTGGGAAAGTATCTGGGGCCTGGTGCCAAAACGGTATTTCAGGCGGTGAACACCAAAATGGAACTTTTGCTGGCGCTCAATGAAAAGATTCTTCGCTTTGACCGCTCTTGGCATACAGATACCGCCGATGGTAAAGAGTTTCAGCGTTTAAAGTACGAGGCCGCAAACCCTGCAGTTTCACCCAAAGCGTTAAATCAGTTTTTAGAGCGAAAAGATGCTGAAGTTCAAGGTTTGCTTGATGAAGGGATCGAGCATCTTTTAGGGTTGTCCACTCAGCTTGAACGGTTGACCTCACGGCAAATCCCCGGTCTCAAAGCGGTGCTTTCGATGCCCTATCATTGGGAAAACCTCACAGAACCCATCGAAACGGTACTGGGGCGTCTTTTGAAATTGCTGGACAAGGGGGCCTTTGTGATTCGGGAGTCCTATGCGCTGGAAAGTTGACGAATGGTTGTGGCGAGCAGGAGTGACTGCCCTGGTCCTCTCGTCGCTTTTGTCTTACCTTTTAGTTTTGGGAGCTTTTCAAGGGTTTCAAGAGGATTCTATGTGGGGTTTGTATGCGGTTCTAAGGGTGACCTCTTGGTTTGGCTTAGGAACCTTGCTCAACTGGTCAGTCGTCAGGGGCAAAACTCAGTCCCACAAAGGTGTTGTTGTGCTTTTATTGATCTTAACCGCCGAAGAGTTTTGGGCCTCTTTCTGGAAAGCATGGTTTTATGCCTGAAAACGCTTCAAGTATCTGGCTAGTAGCCCGGGAGTATGAAGGCTGGGCGTCGGCGGGTGGGGTTAAAGACGTTGTCCACGATATGGCACGAGCCTTTATCGAGCTCGGGTGGCAGGTTCATGTGTGCTTGCCGTTGTATGGCTTTTTGAAAGACCGAGTTTTTCACGCTGGTCAACGCACCTGGAGCGGTCGGTCGCAACACCCGGTGTTTCGTCAGGAGGGTGAGTGTTGGACAGTCTCGTCGGGAAACCTCCACCTCCATTTTTTTAGGTTTTCTTCTGTAGAGCATAAGCAAGGCATTTATACGGTAGCTTTAGAGGAACAAAACCGTGCCCTAAAGTTGGTGCATGGTAACGGCTACCCTGACACCTTTCGAATTAACCTCGAATTTCAATGGATGGTGGCAGAGTTTTGGTTTCAGAGTGGCGTAGCTCCGTCCAAAGTTCTGGTGCACGACGGTCATTGTGCTTTTTTGCCTGTCCTCACCAAGGCCTCACCGCTTTGGAAGGATCATTTTGCAGAAAGTCGATTTTTTGTCTTGATTCATAACGCTGGTCAGGGCTATCGCCAAGAAATGCCAGTTTCGGTCGAGAATCAACGGTTGCTGGGCTTACCCGAGTCGGTTCTTAAAGAGGGAGTCTGGGAACAAACCTGGGACCCGTTGGTCATGGCCAGTGCCTACGCCCGCTTGGCTACCGTGAGCGAAAACTATGCACAAGAACTCCTTACCGGCAAAAATGACTTCTATTCCGGGTCCTTTGGCCGGTTTTTACGAGAAAATCAGGTTCCCTTAGAGGGGATCACCAACGGCTTCGATCCGTATGAATATGATCCCCGTTTTCCGCATCGCAGTGGGATTCCTTTTCGGTTTGACCCGTCTCGAGGCGATTGGTTGGGTAAAGACTCGTGTCGAAACGCTTTGATGGAGGCTGTTTTGTGGAAAACCTCCCACGTTCATGGATTTTTGGCCAATTGGCGCCTGCCCCTTTATGTTTTTCAAAGTCGGCTTACTTCGCAGAAAGGGGTGGACGACCTTCGTGCACTTTTAGAACAGGCCCTCGCCGCAGAGATCCCTGTCAATTTTCTGGTGATGGGCGTTGGGGAAGAGCGCTACGAGAAGAGTCTGATCCAGCTCGCCTTTCGAAACCAAGATGCTGAACGGTTTTTATTTTTGAACTGCTACGAGGAATCGTTAGCCCGACTTGTTTTTGCTTCAGCGGACTTTTTTTTAATGCCTTCTTTGTATGAACCTTGTGGTTTAACCGATCTTAAAGCCCAGCTAATGGGCGCGCTCCCTATCGTCGCCAAGGTGGGCGGTTTGGTTAAAGTGAAGGATGGTCAAACCGGCTTTTGCTATGATCGAGGAAAGGAACATGGACTTTGGGAGGTCTTTCTTCGGACTCGTCAGTTGGCCCTTCGCCGACCCGACCTTTTAGAAATCATGCGCCGTCAAGCCTTTCGTTCCTGCCTCTCAGATTTTCGTTGGCAAGATATTCTTGTCAAACGCTACCTTCCTTGGATGTCAAACTCTTGACATATCCCAAGCTTTGGAATACTTTAGCCAGGCTGATGCCAACTTAGCTCAGCTGGCCAGAGCACGTGATTTGTAATCTCGGGGTCGTCGGTTCGAATCCGACAGTTGGCTTGACGTGCCGGGTGCTTGTATGTTAGCCTGGCGAACCATCGGGGAGATTCCAGAGTGGCCAAATGGGGCAGACTGTAAATCTGTTGCGTATCGCTTCGTAGGTTCGAATCCTACTCTCCCCAAAAGCCTTCAAAACGAAGGCTTTTGTTTTTTTAGAGACTTATGGCTGAACCATTTTATTCTGCGGGCCTTCATTTTGAGTGTACTCAGTGTCATGCGTGTTGCCGGCATGACCCCGGCTTCGTGTTTTTGGGTCAGCAAGATCTTGAGCGTCTTAGTAGACGTTTGGGCCTGAGCCGCGAGGACTTTGTTAAAAAGTATACCCGGTGGGTAGATTCCGATCACGGGCGTATTCTTAGCCTCCTCGAAAAGAAAAACTTCGACTGTATCTTTTGGGCTCAGGGCTGTCAGGTTTACGAAGATCGCCCCATCCAATGTTCGACTTATCCCTTTTGGAAGACACCTATGAAATCTGAAGAAAATTGGCGGTGGGAAGGCCGGTTTTGTCCCGGCATTCAAAAGGGACCCTTACATTCGCGTGAAGAAATTGAGCAGGCCTTGGCCGCACGGGAGGCCCAACCTGCGATCACTTTTGAGGAATGGGAAGCCAGGACTTAGAGTCCTGAAGGAGCCGACATGGAGTCCTTCCAGTTGGGGTTGACCACAGAGCAAGCTGTTGATCTTTATCGGATACTGGTCAAAGCTTCCTGTCCTGATAGCCTTGATCCTCTTTTTTTTACGTTGCAAAAATTCTTGTTTTCACGGTTGACGATACAACAAATGCAGGAGCTGGATACATCCACATGAATGACGAAGTCAAGCCGAAGTTTCGGCTAGGGTCTCTTGTTGCTTTATTCGCCTTAGGTCTCGTGTTTCTTGGCTTGGGTTTTTACCTTTATGAGGACTCACCCTTGGGACACGCGGGACAAGAAGTTCGCCTGAAGATCCAACCTGGGGCTACGCTTGCCGAAACGGCACAACGGTTGGAACAGCTCAAGCTCGTTAGGTCTGCTTTTCTCTTTCGTGTGCTTTATGAGTTGGTTGGCGATGCTCGTGCGTTTCCCTCGGGAGTTTTTGATGTTCCCAGTGGGTTGAGTGCCGGGCATTTAGTGGCGTACTTTCAAACCGTAAAACCCTTGACTGCACGAGTCACCATACCCGAGGGAACCTCATCCTTGCAAATTGCCAAAATGTTAAAGGCGGACAAAGTCATCACCTCGGCCTCGTCCTTTCTGCATGCTTTGACCAACCCGGCGCTGATTGCGCAGTTTCACGTCAACACCTCGACCTTAGATGGCCTGTTGTTTCCCGATACCTATCTGTTTAATTACGACGAGGATCCTCAGGTGGTGATTACTCGCATGGTAAGTCGCTTTCGTGAAAAAACCAAAGCGTTTATGGACTGGACAAAGCCGCAATTCGAAAAAAACCTTATTTTGGCCTCAATAGTCGAACGAGAGTACCGAGTACCCCAGGAGGCACCCATTATCGCTTCAGTGTTTTTGAATCGTCTGCACAAGCGAATTCGGCTCGCCTCGTGTGCCACCATCGAGTACATCATCACCGACATTGAGGGTAAGCCTCATCCGGATCGCATTTTCTTTGTCGATACCAAGATCCCGTCTCCTTACAACACCTACTTACATTATGGCCTTCCGCCCACGGTGATCTGTAATCCTGGGATGGTCGCGTTAAAAGCCGCTGTTTTCCCCGCGAAAACCGACTATTTGTACTTTGTGGTCGATAACGAAGCCAAAGGAACCCATACCTTTTCGAGTACGTGGCGCCAACACGAAAAAGCCCGCGAGGCCTATTTGGAATCCTACGTTTCCAAAGGATAGCGATGAAGTATTCCGAGTCGCTCCTCCAAGACATCCTTCAGCGGGCTGACTTGGTCGAGGTCGTCAGCGAAGTGGTCACCTTGAAGCAAAATGGCCAACGCTGGTGGGGGCTTTGCCCCTTTCATCAAGAAAAATCTCCGAGTTTTACCGTCAACCCTAGCCAGGGCTTTTTTTATTGCTTTGGGTGTCAAGAAAAGGGGAACGCCTTTCAATTCTTGATGAAAACTCAGCACTTAAACTTTCAAGACGCGGTTAAAAAGCTAGCCGACAAAACAGGAATAGTCCTTGAAACGGAAGAGCCCGACAGTCCCGAGGAGCGGGATAAAAAGGCGTTATTCCAGCTTTTGGATCGTTTATCCAGCACCTTTCATCACCTTTTGTTGCATTCCGACGAAGCTGAGCCTGCCCGGCAGGTCCTCGAAAAGCGAAAAATCTCAGTACAGCTCATTGAACAATTTAACTTGGGTTTTGTCCCGTCTGATCGTCGATGGCTAAAAACGTTTTTGGTGAAAAAAAGCTATGACCCGGCCTTTTTGGCTAAGTCAGGATTATTTAGTGCGAATTATCCGGATGTATGTTTGTTCTCGGGGCGGTTGATTTTTCCTATCCGCAATGCCTCGGGTCAAGTGGTGGCCTTCGGAGGGAGAATTTTAGGGAATGTTGAAGGTGTAAAATACATCAACTCCCCCGAAACTCTGCTGTTTCATAAGCGACAAACCTTATTTGCGTTCGACCACGCCCTCCCGGTTTTGCGAGCTGGGGGCACGGTTCACCTGTGTGAAGGGTATATGGATGCTATTTCGTTGCATCAAGCGGGGGTCAAATCGGCAGTTGCCCCCCTGGGTACAGCCTTGACTGACGATCACATCCGTCTGCTTCAGCGTTATGTTCGTACGGTAGTTTGTGTTTTTGATAGCGATGAGGCCGGACAAAAGGCCGCTGTCAAAGCGGTGGAACTGTGTTTGCCCTACGATCTTGAAAGTCGGGTAGTCACTGTTACCCACGGAAAGGACCCTTCCGAGATCCTTGAAAAGGAAGGAGAAGCGGCTGTGCGGGATTTGGTCTTGACTTCTAGCCGAGGCTTTGATTTTCTTTTAAATTTCTACTACAATTTTTTCAACAAAGGTTCGATGTTTGACTGGAAGGGTTTTTCTGGAGTACTTTTTGGTCTTATTAAGAAAGTTCCCTCGCAGGTGAGGCAAGAAACCTTGATGAAAGCCGTGGCAGAGCGTTTAGAAGTGACCGAAGAAGCCTTGTGGAAGGATTTTCGCTCGGGAACTCCGGTTCAACGTCCTGCACCTCGAGTTCTGCCTCGGACAGCCAGCTCAGCGGAGTGGAAGATGATGTTGACCCTCGTGGCGTCTATTCAGCATTTTTCCCGCTGGCGTGCGTTATTGTCCACCGAGGATTTGAGCGAAACACGCTCGAAAGAGCTGTGGGAAGTTTTGTTGAAGCTGGACGATAGGCTGGAGGGAAAAGCCACGGTTACCGATGTTCTGAATGACTCGCAAGGCTATTCGTGGGAGCAGGCTCTGGCCCAGGGTCTGGTGACCGGAGAGTATGAAAGGTTAGCGGAGTCGGTGTTAGAGGATGCGTTGTCTCGTCTGCGGCTGAAACGGTTGGAAAATCGTTTAAGTCAGGTTAAGGGGTTACTGGGGAATGCGGCGGGAGATCTTGCCCGAACGCAAGAGTTACTGGCGGAAGTCAATTTTTTAAATCGTGAGATTTCCCGTTGGAAAGGGAGAGTTTGATGTCAGAATTGGCCAATGATCCGGCGATTATCCACCTTTTGGATTTTGCCAAAAAGAAGGGAAGCATTTCGTTTGACGAAGTCAGAGATTTGTTGCCGGAAGAAATTGTCAACAGCGATAAGCTGGAATGGGTTTATGAACATCTTGCCAAGCAAGGAATCCCAATAGAGGAGGAAGACGCATTGGAAGCAGTTCTCCCCGAAGAAGAAGAGCGTTTTTTTGAATCGGAAGCCGCCTTATTTGGCGAGGATTCACCGCCTGCCGAAGACGACAACGAGGCGGAACCAGATTTTAAAAAGAAGCTGAACTATAACGACAAAGACTCTACGATTGATGACCCGATACGCCTCTACCTGAGGGAAATCGGAAAAGAAAATCTTTTGTCGGCTGATATGGAAGTTGTGCTTTCGAAGCAGATGGAAGATGGTGAAAATATCATCAAGCGAATTGTGCGAAATTCGGGAATGATTATTCCCGAATTTTCGCTTTTGGCGCAAGAAACCTTGGCCAAGAACGAGCCTCGAGAAGATCAGGGACGCACCAAGAAAGAACTTTCAGACTTCTTAGCGGAACGTCGTCGGTTAACGCAGTTCTATAAAGAGCCTCTAAAACCCATTCACGCCTCTTTGCGACAGTATATGGAGCTTAAAGAGCGTCTTTTGCAGGTGGGCAATGACATCTATGAAAATGAAGAGTTGATCAAGCTTCGTGCCGAGTTGATGACGCAAATTCAAGATATTGATATTCATCCCGAAGAAATTACCAAGTTTTCTGATAAGTTTATCAATACGGCCCGCCGTATTCGCAAGTATCAAAAAGAGCAATCAAAGATCGAACGCCGCTTGCGCGTGACCAATATGCGGGAGCTGCGCAACCTTGGGCGTAAGTTGGCAAGCCAAACAGAAAAGGACGAGGTTGAAGAGGCCCTGGGGCTGACCAGCGACGCCATTAAAGAAAAGATTCGTCAAATTCAAATTGCCGAAAAAAAGCTAAACCAGTTAGAAAGTGAATTTGAGGCGCCGATCCAAGAGATTCTTGAAAAGTCCGAAGAGATTTCGCAGGGAAAAACTATGATGAAGAGCGCCAAAGATCGCCTCATCAAGGCTAACCTTCGGTTAGTGGTGTCCATCGCCAAAAAGTATACCAACCGTGGCCTGCATTTCTTTGATTTGGTACAAGAAGGCAACATTGGTTTGATCAAAGCTGTCGAAAAGTTTGAATACCGCAAGGGCTACAAGTTTTCGACCTATGCGACCTGGTGGATCCGTCAGGCGATTACACGTTCGATTTCGGACCAGGCCCGCACCATTAGGGTTCCCGTTCACATGATTGAGCAAATCAACAAGGTGGTACGCGAATCGCGCCAGCTCATGCAAGTTCTTGGTCGCGAGCCTACTGACGATGAAATTGCCGATCGCTTAGGCTGGCAAGTTTCGCGGGTAAAATCGGTAAAGAATGTCGCCCGAGAGCCGATTTCGCTAGAAACCCCCATTGGTGAAGAAGAAGACAGCCTCTTAGGGGACTTCATCGAAGATAAAGATGTGGAAAACCCCTCGAATCAAACCGCCTTCAAAATTCTTCAGGAACAACTTCAAAAGGTTCTGGCCACCATTCCCCCTCGGGAGCAAGAAGTTCTGAAAATGCGCTTCGGATTAGAAGATGGGTATTCCTTGACATTAGAAGAGGTTGGATTGTATTTTAACGTGACCCGTGAACGGATCCGGCAAATTGAGGCTAAAGCTCTTCGACGTTTGCGTATGCCCATCCGAAGCCGTTCGCTTCGGGATTATTTGGATAGCTGATTTCTAGGACGGACAATGGAAGCCACTTTTGAAAAACTGCGCACTTTGCAGGATATTCTCTTTAAAAAATATCAGCTGGAACGCGAGATTCACGACATTCCTAAGGCCTTAGTAACTAAGACTGAAGTGTTGAACCGGGCGAAAAAGCTGTTTATTGAAAGAAATGAACAATCCGAACAGCTCAAACAAAAAGTTCGTCGGATGCAGTTAGAACTCTTGGATGCCACAAAAAGGCGCGAAGATTTTGAAAAGCAGATGGATGTAATCAAGACGCAGAAAGAGTACGAAGCGCTTGATAAAGAAATTAAGGACGCCACCGAGAAGGAACAGACTCTTCGCAAAGACATCCAGCGTGAAGAAAAAGAGCTGGAAGACTTGCTGTTGGTCTTAGAAAAGCAAGAGCGCCAGATTGCCTTAGATGAAGAAGAGCTTAAAGACGAAGAACAAACTATTTCGTCAGCGAGTTCTTCGAAAAAGGCTCATTTAGAAGAACTAACTAAGGAAGAAAAATCCATTACTCCTGGTATGGATGAAGAAATCCTTTTTAAGTTTGAACGCATTATCAAAAGTAAAGAGGGCTTGGGCATAGTGCCGATCACTAACGGTGTGTGCTCGGGCTGTCACGTTATTCTTCCCATGCAATTCGTGAATGAGGTGCATGACGGACAAGAGGTTAAGTTTTGTCCCTACTGCAGTCGTATCCTGTACTTTGAAAGCAGTATGGATCCGGCTCGTCGTGATCAGATCGAAAAAGCCGGAGCCTTGGCTGATTTGATTGAAGAGGAAGAGGAAGAAGAAGAGGGCGACGAAGAGTAAGAGGAAAACAGGTGGGCCGGGTCATCGCTTTGACTGTAAGGTTAAAGAGGAAAGTCCGGGCTCCGCAGGGCGTGACGCCGGGTAACCCCCGGGCGCCGCAAGGCGACAGAAAGGGCCACAGAAAATAACCGCCGGCTGGCTTGCTAGCAGGTAAGGGTGAAAAGGTGAGGTAAGAGCTCACCGCTCTTCAGGCAACTGAAGGGGCAAAGGTAAACCTCGTCAGGAGCAAAATCAAGCAGTAATGGGGCGGCTCGTCCAAAACATTACGGGTAGATTGCGTCAGGGCTTTCGCAAGAAAGACCGTAGATAGATGATGATCACTGCGGTTTAACCGTAGAACAGAACCCGGCTTATAGGCCTGCCTGTTTTTTTTTTATGAAACGTTATTCAAATTATCATTCATCAGCAAAGAAATCTTTAATTCTTCGGATCACGTTGTTGATCTTGGCCTCGGGCCTGTTGGGCTTTTTGGCCTGGTGGGGAATCTCGCTTTTAAATCATCAGCCGCTTTCGCCTGCGCGGGTTGACGTTATGGCACTATGGAAGGCAGGAAAGTACGACGCGATTCTCAAAGCTGGTTCAGCCGAGCTGAAAAAACGTCCACTGGATACCGAAGCGCTTATCTTTTCGGGGTTTGCCGCCTTTCAAAAAGCGATGTCAGAAACCACCGAGGATAAACGAACGCCTCTTATCGACGAGTCGATAGCCGATTTACGGCGAGCGCTGTTGTTGCCGAACTGCCCGCTTCAGCCTCAGATTCACTACATTCTCGGAAAATCCTACTTTCATAAGGGCAAGTACTTTGCCGACGAAGCGGTCAAGGAACTGCTTTTGGCGCGAAAAATGGGGTACAACGCTTCGGACATGAACGAATATTTGGGGCTTTCGTACAGTTTGATCGCGCATTATACCGATGCGGCACAATACTTTTTGGCCGCTGTAAAAGAGCATCCGTCGGATATTTTGTACTGGACGTTGGGTCAGACCTACTTCCTGATGAACGATTTGCCCAATGCCACCAAGTATTTGCTAGACGCCGTGCACCTGGCAAAGGAACCGAACCTGGAACAACGGTGCCGCTTTCTGTTAGGAACAATCTACCGCCGCAACAAACAGTTTGATTTGGCAACCGCACAATACAACAAGATTTTGGCAGAGAATCCGAATTCAGCAGATGCGCACTACTACCTGGGAGAAATTCAACTGGCAGAGGGCAACAAAGACGCCGCCCGTGTCGAGTGGCGCAAGGCCTTTATGATTGATCCATTGCATTTTAACGCGAATCAGAGGTTGTTTAACTAAATGAAATATGCTAGCCTTGGGGCGTTTTAGGGGGGCTCATGAGCGGACTGACGAACATTTTCTCCGCATTTTCATCCGATATTGGTATTGA